>JAFVVU010000262.1 GCA_017502065.1 Clostridia bacterium
ACTGCACCTTTTTCACCGCTCAGAATAAGGTTTTTAAGCTCCTGTGCTTCCGGCTGGTGCGGAATTACACTTCCACCGCTTACCTTTACCCCATTAGCTTTAAGTTCTTCCATAAACTTTACGGCTTCGTCCGCATCTGCAGTTATGGGTTTATCTATGAACATCGGCACGCCCGATTCTATATACGGTGCGGCATATTTATAATGATTATCACCGTGACGTGCTGTAATTATTACACCGTCAACCTTCCCTGCCGCTTCATCAAAGCTTTTCATAATAGGAACACCGAACCGTTCGTTCATTCCGTTTACCATACGTTCTTCGGTACTGTAAGCACCGATTATATTATATTCGTCTCTTAAATTTTCTTTTTCAAGCACATTCATCATATCGAATGCGTGGGTGTTTTCACATCCGAGTATTACAAGATTTTTCATATTATCACCTTATTTTAACAGCTTTTCCCGTTTCTGAAGATTCGTATATACCGCAGATTACCTTTACGGTGGTTGCAGCATCTTCCGTTGTATAATACAGCTTTTCTTTTCCTTCAAATGCCGCAAGGATATTTTTGTAAAGTCTTGTGTGAAGTGTTGTTCCTATGTCCATAGGATTACTGCTTCCGCTATATTCATTTCCTTTTTTATTCTGTTTGATGTTAACGCCTTCAGCAAGTGTAATCTTGTCTTCTTCAAGAACAATAAGTCCTTTTGTACCGCAAATTTCAAATCTGCGGTCCTTTGAAAACCTTACCGCTGTACTACTGTCAATTGTTCCGATACTGCCATTTTCAAAAGCAAGATGTGCAACTGCAGTATCTTCCGCTTCTATGCTGTGATAACGTGTTGCCACCTTTCCGGCAACAGATACAGGTGCACCTAAAAGTCCGCACATTACATCCACACCGTGCAGGCCCTGATTCATCAGCTCGCCGCCGTCCATTTTCTTTGTGCCTTTCCATGCACTGATATAATAGCTTTTTTCACGGAAATATTTCATTGAAAGTGAGCTCATAACAATTGTTCCGAGTTCACCTCTGTCAAGAGCTTCTTTTATTTTTATGTATGAATCCGAAAAACGAAGCTGTGCAACAACAGCACAGGTTTTCCCTGTTCTCTTCTCGGTTTCAAGCACTTTATCGACATCCGCCGCGGTAAGTGCAAGCGGTTTTTCCACAACCACGTTTTTACCCATTTCCATGGCCTTTATTGCCAGTTCTGCATGAGTTCCGCTTGGTGTGCAAATTACCGCAAAATCTATGTCCTGCAAAAGTGCTTCATCAACATCGCAATAGGCTGTTCCGCCATATTCTTCAGTAAGCGCTGATGCAGCATCAATATTCAGATCGCAAACACCGGCAAGCTCAACACCAAGCGAGCGAAATACCATACAATGTATTCCCGCTATGTTGCCGCCGCCTATAATCAATGCTTTCATTTTTATATCCTCTTTTCTTATAATCCTTCCATCGGATTTACTACCGCCTCATCCTCGCTGCATTTTTCTTCAAACACCTTTAACGGGTTGCGCAGTTTTTCAAACTCAGCAAAATAACGAAGTCCGAATTCGTAAAGTGACTGTGAGTTGAAATGGAGCTTATCAGCATTTGAAGTAAGTCCCGCAGCCGAAACAAGCCCTGTCATTTCATTGTTTGCCGCAATGTCTGCAAGTGCTTTGTTTACCGCTTTATAATTATCAAGTCTGCATCTTTCCACTAAGGCTCCTTCGGGAAGAAAATCACCGATTTCACCCACCAAAAACGGTACGTCATACAAATCAAGTGCCCTACGGAATTCCTGCATCATTTTTTCAAATCTTACGCGGTAGGTTGCCGCAAGCTCAGGATGACAGTCCTGCTCGCCCTGATGCCAGAGAACACCCGCTATTGTTGAGGTTCTTGATGCAAGGCGCGCCTGATTTACGGCATTATCAAAAAGAAGTCCGCCCGGTTTCCACTGGTCAAGACTTGATCCGCCGTATGCGCAGCATATAAGACCCACATCCACTCCGTATGTTGCGGCATATTTTTCTGCAAAGCTTTCCGCAAGGTTTGCGCCCGATGTCCAGCAATCCGGATTTATGGGACGAAACATTCTCTGCCATCTGCCGTTTCGTAATGTTTTGATATGAGTTGTATCAACCCATACTTCCTCTTCACGCAGACCTCTGCCTGCCATATTTGACTGTCCTATAAGTAAAAACGAATGTATCATGTTTATTCTCCAATAAGTGTTTCTATATTTTTATGGTATACCATTTCAAGCACATCTTCAGGAAGTCCAAGTGTGTCAAAAAACACCTGATGCTTATTATGAAAATCGTCTCTTGCATAAACAAATCTGTCGGGATGCTTCAGTATAAGATTATTTGTATATTCCTTATCTCTTGACATTGCACAAAGGCACGAGCTTGCCGAACAGTCGCAGTAGAGATTACTGTACTTATCAAGAAATTTTTCAAGCTTGCCGCCGGGCACTACC
>JAFVVU010000263.1 GCA_017502065.1 Clostridia bacterium
AACAGTATCAAAAACCTTTTCAATTTCAGCTGCAATTTCCTTTTTACGCATATATCCGTCACCTCTTTTTGCATATACTTATACATAATAAATTTTACCACTAAAAAGGGGCACATGTCAAGTAAAGACAATGAAAAAACAGATGCGGAAATTCCGCATCTGTTTTCATTAAAGATTAAGTAGTTTCTTTGCTGTCTCTTCAATCTTGTCAACATATTCCTGACCAAGATTTCTGCGAATATAAGCATGCCCAATATCCATAAGAGAGCATCTTGAACTCATGTTATGCGCATCCGAGCCTATAACATGTGCCATTCCGTTCCGGAAAAGTTCGCATATAAAATCCAGTTTATCCCTTTTTACAAGCGACCCTGCATTTATCTGTACATATAAGTTTTTTTCCAGAAGACGGAAAATAAGGTCATTTGGGATTCGTTCAAGATATCTTTCCAGATGAGCGATTACTATGTCCAGTCCTTTTTCCGTTTTTATATACTCTACTACATCAAGCAGATCTTCGTCCCATGATTTGAGCGGCATCTCCAAAAGAATTGTTTTTGTGTTTTCAATACAAAGTTCACTGAAATCATCAATTTCGTAAAGTTTCTTCTGAACTCTTACTTCAAATCCACGTTTTATTTCAGGAATTCTTACGTTTTCCTGTTTTGCATATGCTATAAGCTCTTCAATGCTTTCGTCGCGCGCAGTGGCCGCCACATGGGGTTTTGCTGCATCTGCATAATAATGCGGTGTTGATACTATGGTTGTAACTCCTTGTTTACTGCTCATATTCAGCATTGCCAGGGACATTTCAATATCTTTTGCACCGTCATCTACATCAAATAGGAAGTGCGAATGGAAATCTACCATAGGGTTCACCTCCGGAATGCTTATTTTTTATCTTTAAGCCAATTTAAAAGACCTGTTTTCTTTTCGTTTAAATCAGTTTCAGGAGCGCTTTCTGAAGGTTTGCTCTGCGACTGTTTTTCTTCATCTTCAACCTCACGCATGATTTCTTCTTCAAGTTCACCGTAACCGTAGTAATATCCGTATTCGTTGTTTTTCTTGTTCTTGCTATAGTATCCGTATCTGTACTTATACGCATATCCTGTTCCGACATTATAAACTCGTACGTCGTTAAGTACGCTACCGATTATGTTAGCACCTGATTTCTTAAGGTTAGAAATTGTTGTCATAATTGTTTTAAGTCTTGCAAAATGCTGTTTTACAACCATAAGAACACCGTCTGCAAACTTAACAATAACCGATGTATCAGCAATGATATGTGCCGGCGCAGTATCAAGAATGATAAAGTCATAGTCTGTTGCATCAAGTTCCGCAAAGAAAGACTGAAGTCTTATTGAAGACAGAAGTTTTGATGTGCTCTTGATTGATTTTACACACGGAATAATGTCAAATCCATAATGAGAATCAATGATATGCTCTTCAATTCTGTCGCCTTTGAATACTGCTTCAACGCCTTCAAGGTCTGTTACATCCATTTCAAGATGTTTTGTTACGTGCGGTTTTTTAAGGTCAAGGTCAATGAGAAGAACCTTATGACCCATATCAGCAAGCACTGTTGCTGTGTTTATTGATGTTGTTGATTTACCTTCACCTGCAACCGAGCTTGTAATAAGAAGTTTGTACGGTTTCTTGTCTGAAAGGTGGTTTTTAAGTGCTGCACCCATCATAAAGTAGGATTCGGTAAATCCGGAATTTGTTTTATTGGTATATAAAAGGGTTCTCTCAGCATCATTTCTGTAGCTTGCGTGCGGAATTTCACCAAATACTGTAAGACCTGTTTTATATTCAATATCTTCCGAGTTTTTAACCTTCATTGTAAGGAAGTTGATTATAATTATAACCGCCGAAGAAAGCACCGCACCAAGAAGTGCCGCAATAACGATGTACTGAATTGTTGCCGGTGAGTTAGGACGTGTAGGCAGTACAGCATAGTCAAGAACGTTTACACTACCTGTTTCTACAACCTCCATCATAAGTGCCGGCGCAACCTGCATCATTGTATTGGCAATGTTTTTTGCCATATACGGGTCTTTTGCGGTTACCTCAATTCTTACAACCTGTGTTCCCTCTTCCGGAATAATTTTGATTGAATTTTTGATATCACTTGTTGCATATCCGATATCAAGGTCCTCAATAATATATTTAGCAATTTTATCACTTGTAAGGATATTTGTATATGTATCCATAAGTGTTTGTGTAAGGTATACATCATTAAGGAGTACCTGGTTTCCCTGCTGGTTTCTGTTTGCAGTCTGGGAATTCACAACCATTGATGCCTGTGTTGTATACATAGGTACGTATGTAAGGTTATTAAATACATAGCCAAGTATTGCAAATACAATTGTTATTGAAATTACAATCCATTTCCATTTCATTATCCAAAAGATAATGTCGGACATTTCAATAGCAAAAAATACATTTTTCTTGTTATCCACTTTATATCACCTCTTCCGATTAAAATACATACACAACGCCGCATTCGCCCGGGCTGTCAAAGAAAACTCTTACTTCTCTGTCTGCAAGTACCCACTTGCTCTGGAAAGACAAATCCCCTTTTTCAAACTGTTCATTATAAAAATCAAGAATTTTACTGTCTTCAATATCAATTGAAACCATTACGGTATTGATTGTTGAGTCGTCGCTTCTGTACATTTCTGTTGTGCATTCACCATACTGCAGTGTAAGCGTTTTCATAACATTAAGGTAATCATAGTATGTACTGTTTGCTTTTCTGCTTTTAATCACAAACGAGGTCAGTCTGTTTGTATCGTAACCGCCGCCGGAAAAGTTGTATATATATTCACAGTCGTTCAGCCACAGGTTAAGGGGCTGTGTTTTATCATTTGCGACTGAGTAAACAAGCTTTCCTGCTTCTTCGGTTTCAAGCTGTTTTTCTTCATATGCCATTACAGCATTTTGTGAAACAGTACCATCAAAGCCTTCGTTTAGAAACAGATTGTTATAAAGATTCTCATCTTTAACCTGTTCGCGTGTTATATTAACACGGTCGTAATAAAATTCTGCTGTTCTTGCGCTTGGATAAAGCACCTTTCCGATTTGTGCACAGCCGCCAAGGCTTAATGCAAGTATCAGCACCATAAGAATGCATATATACTTTTTCATGTTTTTTCTCTCCTTTTCCGACAAGCTTATTTATTCATATCTTTAATTGTATATGTTGGCACCAGATCGGCAACCCTCTGTTTAACCTCATCATCTGTTAATGTATCAATTATATCCATAAGGTTAAGCAGTTTATTATAAAGAACATCTTTATCAACATCTATCGGTTTTGCAATGTATATTTTTTCATGCTCGGTATTTGTCATACCTTCTTCTGCCATAAGAAGCTCTTCATACAGTTTTTCACCGGGACGAAGTCCCGTAACTTCAATTTCAATATCTTTACCGGGAACCTTGCCCATAAGCTGAATAAGGTTAACTGCAAGGTCATATATTCTTACCGGTTTTCCCATATCAAGAACAAAAATTTCACCATTTTGTGCATATACACTTGCCTGAAGCACCAGGCTTGCCGCTTCCGGTATTGTCATAAAGAATCTTGTTATATCTTTATGTGTAAGCGTTACCGGTCCACCGTTTTTAATCTGACGTTTGAATATTGGAATAACTGAACCGTTACTGCCAAGTACGTTACCAAATCTTACCGCAACAAAGCTTGTTCTTTCTTTATTGTTAAGTGTTTGCACAAGCATTTCGCAAAGACGTTTGGTTGCACCCATTATATTTGTCGGATTAACCGCTTTGTCTGTTGAAATAAGAACAAATCTTCTTACTCCGTATTTTATTGCCACCTGAGCGGTTGTAAGCGTTCCGAAAACATTGTTCTTAACCGCTTCTTTCGGTGTGTCCTCCATAAGCGGAACGTGTTTATGTGCCGCCGCGTGGAACACAACGCTTGGTCTTACCTTATCAAAAGCATTATCCATTGCTTTCTTATCCCTTACGGTTGCAATTATAACCTCAACCGCCATATCGGGATGCTTTGATTTAAGCTCAAGCATTATATCGTATGCATTGTTTTCGTAATTATCAAGGATAACTATTTTTTTCGGATTATACTGTGCAACCTGACGACATATTTCACTTCCGATTGAACCGCCGCCACCGGTTACCATTACAACCCTGCCATTTATATAATCTTCAATTTTTGTTTTATCAAGGTCAATTTTGTCTCTGCACAAAAGGTCTTCAATTTCAACCTCTTTAGCATTG
>JAFVVU010000264.1 GCA_017502065.1 Clostridia bacterium
AGCATATATTGGAGTTTTTATGAAAGAGACATTTCCAAATTATTATAATAAATTTAAATGTATTGCAGACAAATGCAAGCACAGCTGCTGCATTGGCTGGGAAATTGATATTGACGAAGATACAATGGAGCTGTACACTTCCTTGCAAGGTGAGTTTGCAGAAAAAATAAGGTCAAATATAGAAGGCGAAGTTCCGCACTTTATTTTAAAAGAAGGGGACAGGTGTCCGTTTCTTAATAAGACAGGTCTTTGTGATATTATACTAAACCTTGGCGAAGATGCAATATGTGATATATGCCATCTGCACCCGAGATTCAGTAACTTTTATGAAGATTTTACTGAAACGGGACTCGGACTTTGCTGTGAAGAGGCGGCACGAATTATACTCACGGACAATGAGAAATTTTCTGTTCCGGTTCTGAAAGACAATGAGTTTTTTAAAGAACGTCAGGAAGTTTTTGATATTTTGCAAAACAGAGATGTTACTGTTCTTGAAAGATTTAAAATCATTTCAAAAAAGTACGGGTTTGAATTTTGCTTTTCAAACGAAAAGTTATATAATTTTTATATATCGCTTGAACGGCTTGATGATGCCTGGGAAAACGAGCTTGAAAAGCTTAAAGCAGCACACGGCACAGCCATATTTGAAAGAGAAGAGTTACAGATTTTCTTTGAACAGCTTGCCTGCTATTTTATATTCCGCCACTTTGAAAAAGGCGCAGGGTTTGCCCTTATAAGCTGCTGGGTTATAGGAGAAATATGCTCAGAATGTGAAAGCTTTGAGCAGATGCTTGATGTTGTCAGAATGTATTCCTCCGAAATTGAATACAGCGAAGAAAATACAGAAAACGTAGCCGGATTTTTAAAATAAATCATACAGCGAAAGGAAGATAATATGAAACACGCACATATTATACACAAAGAACATAAATTTTCGTGGGTACAGGCATGCTGGCTTGCGGCGGCAGTCATTCTTTTTGCGGCGGCGGTATTTGCACTTGTATCGCATGATAACCTTACACTTGCCGCACGTACACTCGGCACCGCAATGTTTATTGCAGGTAGCTTAAACCTTTTTGTGTGTATCCGTAAAAGTCACGAAATTCACGGTTCACGCTGGCTCATTGCAGACGGAATATGTACGCTTCTTCTTGCGATTTTTCCGCTTTTTAATCAGCTTTCCATGCCGGTGCTTATCCCGTTTTTCTTTGGAATATGGGAGCTGTTTTCAGGCGTACTTAAAGTAATGGATGGCGTTGAGCTTAAAGAAGAGCATTATCATCCGTGGAAAGTAATTTCATTTATCGGATGGGCAGAACTCATTTCGGGAACAGCCTCGCTCATCAAACCGCTTGACGATCTGGTTGGAATAAATAAGGTGATTGCAGTAATTTTCCTTGTGCAGTGCACAGGCTTTGCAGTTAAAGCATTTATGTATAAATACTTAACAGAATAAAAAGTTGCATCAGAGTTCTGATGCAACTTTTTTATTGTAATATGCGTCGGTTATATTCGTTCCATACGGTTTCAAACCAGTTGTTACATTCAGGAATAAGGCGCACAGGTTCGAAAGAGCACCCCGAATGTATATCATAAACAAGCACCTTGTCGTCATATTCCGTGTTGCCGTGTGCAGCATCTTCTTCCAGAATAATGCTGCCGCCTCGGCTTCCAATATATTTTCCTGCATAAATCATTGATGAAACTACCGCCTGCACGGTTACACCCGTATCACGCAGTCTGAACCAACCGGGCAAATCGGCAGGACAAATTTCCGTCAGTAATGATTCTGTATTTTCAAGCATTTTTGCTATATCGGTTTTCATTTTTTCTAAATCCTTTAATCTTCGTATATGTGCACCGCAAGCACTCATCTGTGCCGCAATAGCTTTTGTTTTTTCAAAAATTGCAGGATTTAATGTTTTATTATCTTTGTTCACGGCTTTTAACCATTTTTCAATCAGTATACTTGCATTTTCAAGCGCGCACGTTTCATCAGCTCTTTTTTCATGTGTGCCGTAACGTATATGCTCTGCCGCACGCAGACTTCCTGCCTGTGTGGAGTTAAGTGCACTTCCACCCGGACGATATACTCCGAACGTGCCGGCAACTTCTCCTGCGGCATAAAGTCCTGAAATATTTGTTTCCCAGTTTTTATCCACGGCTATACCGCCGTTGTTATGCTGTGCCGCAACCGTAATGCGAAGCGGCTCACTATATAAATCAATTCCGTGTGATTTGTAAAGCTCAATAGCTTTCGGATTCATTTTTGCAAGACGTGCAATCGGCGTGGAAATAAGCGCACCTGATTTCTGCAAATATTCGTATGCCTCATCCGATAAAACCTCAAACCCGTTTTTAAGTACGGCAGGCTCACTGCGAAAATCCATATATACCTTGCGACCGAGTTCGATTTCTTCGCGGTATACAAGCATATCAATCATTGATGAACCCGACAGCTTTTGTGAGTCAAACGGCCATTGATAGCCTTTCATAAACACAAGATTGACGGCATCTGCCGGATTTTCAAAATATTCAGGCAAAAATTCGCGTTCGCATCCGTTTTCGTCTATGGAAATATATCTCGGAAGCACCTGCTGATACGTACCTGATAAGTTCCAGCGGAAATCAACGGAAGCAATACCGTATTGCCATTCCTGCAGATTTGCACATTTTGCACCTGCGCCAATCGCAAGCCCGGACATACCTTTTTGTGACGGGGGATATACGCTGTTCTGATATATCCCTGCAGGACCTCCGGTTGCAAGGATGATATTATCTGCAAGGAATATCACAAAACCCATATTTTCGTCATAAAGACGGGTTTTATCAATGCCGATGGCACCTGCTATGCATCCGTTGTCGGTAATAAGCTTAACAATCATTGTATTATCAAAAATGGTAATTCCTTTGGATAAAACCTGACGTTCCAATGCTTCTGTCATATATTTTGATGTCAGCGGTCCGGCAGATGTTGCACGTCGTCCGGTGTCATGGTCGGTACGGTATCCTGCAAATTCGCCGTATTCATTTGTGGGGAACGGCACACCAAGATTAACAAGCTTCATGAACGAACGAAGAGATGCTGCCGCTTCGGCAAGTGCGGTATCGCCGTTAACGCTTTTGCCGTCGAACAAAGTTTTTGCCATGGCATCAACACTGTCGGTTTCGCCCGACTGTACTGCCATTTTATAATAGGTTTGTTTATCACTGCCGGTATTGCGGGATGTACCCATATTGATACCTTCCGTAACAATAGCAATATCCGTCTGCCCCAAATCAAAAAGCGTATCAGCTGCATTAAAACCGGCGCATCCGCTGCCGATTATAATTGCAGAAAATTTATGTACGGGAATTTTATGCCCATCAATAATAATTTCTTTCATAGCGCCTCCTACAGTCTGCGGATATGAAATCCGCCGTCAACATCTATTGATTGACCGGTGGTATATGGGAACTGTCCGGAGAGAATGTGAAACACACCCTTGTTTTTCGGATCCCCGTGCCCTTGAACTGTTCTGCCGCGGTGCAGAGATATGGCTCAAACAGC
>JAFVVU010000265.1 GCA_017502065.1 Clostridia bacterium
CTGTTTTTTCTGATGAAAAAGCTTCTGTTTAAACCTGTTATAAATATACTGAGCAAACGTGAGCAGGAAGTAAATGATATGTATGACAATGCCAACTTTGCCAGGGCAGAAGCGGCAAATATGAAATCGGAATATGAGACAAAGCTTGCAAATGCCGGCAATGAAGCGGACCGGATTATTGACAGTGCCTTAAAAAAAGCACATCAAAACGAAGAACAAATCATTAAAGATGCCCGTTCAAAAGCAGAACTTATTTTAAGGCGTGCCGAAGAAAATATCGAACTTGAAAAGCAGACTGCTTTTAATGACCTTAAAAACGACATTTCGGATATGGCCGTTTCACTTGCTTCCCGAATTGTTGAGCGTGATGTGAATGAAGCAGAGCATCGGGAAATTATTGATAAATTTATTGATTCTATGGGTGAGGCATCATGACAGACCCTATCAGCTATGGCAAGGCTTTGTATGAGCTTGCATTCGAAGATTCTATTGAAGATTTAGTTAAAGATGAGCTTTCCGAAATCAGTGACGTTTTTGAAGAGAACCCCACGCTCACCAAGCTTCTTGACTGTCCCGGAATTGATTTTACAAAAAGGCAGAATGTTATAAACGACTGTTTTTCCGGTGTGAACAGGTATATTCTGAATGCACTTTATATTCTTACAGAAAAGCATAGTGTGCATTCGTTTTTTAGCTGTGTTAATGCCTACAACAACCAATACGACAAAGAGCATGGCATTGAACACGTGACAGCTGTTACGGTTATACCCTTGACAAAGGATGAAACAAAGCGGCTTATTCATTCTTTAGAGATAAAGCGCGGCACAAAAATAAGTCTTGAAAACATTATTGACCCTTCAATTCTCGGCGGTATTATCTTAAAGTTTCCCGATTCGCTGGCAGATGCAAGCCTGAAAGGGCGCATCGGAAAAGCACAATATGATTTGCAGAAGGAGAAAGGTTATGGCTATTAAAGCAGATGATATAAGCAAAATCATAAAAGACAGAATACGGACATATTCTTCGCAGATAAACGAAAGCGAAACCGGATATGTTATAAGCGTCGGCGATGGAATTGCAAATGTTCACGGACTTTATAAATGCATGTCGGGAGAGATGCTTGAATTCCCGGACGGCACTTCAGGTATGGCACTTAATCTTGAGGAGAATCATGTCGGTGTTGTTATTCTCGGGAGTGATAAAAACATACACGAGGGTGACGTTGTGCGGCGCACCGGCAAGGTCGTTTCCGTTCCCGTGGGTGAAGCTATGACAGGGCGCGTTATAAATGCACTTGGTGAACCTATTGACGGGCACGGTGAA
The DNA here is from genome assembly GCA_017502065.1 of Clostridia bacterium. Taxonomy (GTDB): domain Bacteria; phylum Bacillota; class Clostridia; order RUG12999; family RUG12999; genus RGIG4103. Next base: position 1,324 of record JAFVVU010000265.1, read on the forward strand.
ATTCATGCGGATACTTTTCTTCCGATTGAATCGGAAGCACCGGGTATCATAGAAAGAAAATCCGTAAGCGTTCCGCTGCAGACCGGAATTAAAGCAATAGATTCCATGGTACCGATAGGACGAGGTCAGCGTGAGCTTATTATCGGCGACCGTCAAACCGGCAAAACCGCTATTATAACCGATACGATTATCAATCAGAAAGACAGCGGTGTTATCTGCATTTATGTTGCTATCGGGCAGAAAAACTCTACCGTTGCGGCACTTACAGACACACTTTATAAAAACAGTGCTATGGACTATACAATTGTTGTATCGGCAAGTGCATCCGACCCGGCACCGCTTCAGTATATTGCACCTTATGCCGGTTGCAGTATAGGCGAATATTTTATGCACAAGGGTAAGGATGTTCTTATTATTTATGACGACCTTTCAAAGCACGCCACCGCATACCGTGCACTTTCTCTCCTTATTCGCCGCCCTCCCGGACGAGAGGCATATCCCGGAGATGTTTTTTATCTGCATGCGCGCCTTCTTGAACGTGCGGCACGTCTTAGTCCCGAATATGGTGGCGGCTCACTTACCGCTCTTCCTGTTATAGAAACTCAGGCAGGCGATGTGTCGGCATACATCCCGACAAACGTTATTTCCATTACCGACGGACAGATTTTCCTTGAAAGTGAGCTTTTTAACAGCGGCGTACGTCCTGCGGTCAATCCCGGAATATCTGTTTCCCGTGTTGGCGGAAACGCTCAGATTAAAGCTATGAAAAAGGTTGCCGGAACACTTAAGCTTGCATATGCACAGTATCGCGAGCTTAAAGCATTTTCGCAGTTTGGGTCCGACCTTGATGAAGATACGCGGCGCCGTCTTGCGCAGGGAGAACGCATTGTTGAAGTGCTGAAGCAAGGGGTATCATCCCCCATTCCCGTAGAGCTTCAGGTTGTTATTTTATATGCCGCTACACAAAATCTTCTTGACAACATAGACACAGCGGACATACAGAAATTTGAAAGCGGACTTTTTGAATATATAACGGGAAAACACAGTGATATTACGGATGAAATCCGCAAAACCGGCGACTTTTCAGAAGAAAAACTAAGGACTGCAATTATAGAATTTACAAAGATTTTTACAGGTGGTGTGTGATATGGCAAATTCTTCAGCCAAAGCAATAAAAACCCGTATAAAAAGTATTGAAAGTACAATGCAGATTACACGCGCTATGGAACTTGTTTCTTCATCCAGGCTGCAAAAAGCAAAAAAACACGCTGAAAATACATCAGCCGTTCGCACTACACTTATTGATGCGATTCGGGAAGCCGCCGGAGATTACGGCACAGGAAGTTCTGTTTTCTTTACAAAGAATAACAGTACAAAAAGTATTTACATTGTTATTTCCGGCGACCGCGGACTTGCCGGCGGATTTAACAATAATTTATTCCGTGCCGTTGCAAAGCACGCAGGTGAAAGTGAACCGACGGTTATTACCATAGGAAAAAAGGCGGCAGAGCATTACAAATCAGAAAAAAAAGTTTCCGCCGCAGGCATTTCAAACAAGAAATGCCGCGAGCTTGCAAATACGCTTAAAAATATGCTTGTTTCCGGCGAAACTGGAAATATTTTTATTGCTTACAACTCATTTAAATCTGCTTTCTCACAGGAGCCTGTTATCGAAAAGCTTTTGCCCATTGAAGAACATGACAAGAAAAAGGAGCTTACTATATACGAACCGTCTGCCGAAAAAGTGTTTGATGATATTATTTCCTGGTATTTATCCACATATATTTACTGCAGTGTGTGCGAAAGCATTGCTGCCGAACACGCCGCACGCCGTAATGCTATGGCTGCGGCAAACAAAAACGGTAGTGAAATGATTGAAAATATGCGTCTTGAATACAACCGTGCACGTCAGTCGGTTATTACTCAGGAGCTTAATGAAATTGTTGCCGGAGCGGATGCATTATAAGCTGAGTGAAATCGAACCCCACAAGGTTTAAAACCATAAATTTTGCGTAATACGGCAGAAAATTCTACAAATATACGTCAGTATTATTTTTGAATTTTCTTTGTCTTCCATCAAAATTTATAGGTTTTAAACTCTTCGACCTTAAACGCAGGA
>JAFVVU010000266.1 GCA_017502065.1 Clostridia bacterium
GAAAAACAATGTTTTTAATAAAAATATTTTATTGCATTTTTGTATATTTAGGATATTTCGGCACATACTCTTTCGTTTTTTGTACACAATAATTCTGAGGTGAATAATATGGGATGCAATCATATAAGTCTTACAACTTTAATGGAATCCGATTCAAAAGCATGTGATTATTACAACTCTCTGCCGGAACACATTAAGGAAAAAATCAAATCTGACGGAGAAAATATTGATTCTTTTGAATCTCTAAAAAATTATGCACAAAATCTGCTTCGTGGATAAAAAGTTAAAAAAGTCACATTTTATGTGGCTTTTTTATATTGACTTTTTTTATTCGGTGGTTTATTATTAAGGTATATTATTGCTTTCAAGGGGGCAGAAAAATGACAAAACTCAAAAGAACCATTCATATTGATTTTCATACTATGCCGAAAATACCTGATTTTGGTGCGGATTTTGATGCAAAAGAATTTGCGCAGATTCTTTCCGATGCACACGTTCAGTCTGTAAACGTATTTGCAATATGCAACATCGGATTTGCTTATTATCCCACAAAAATCGGCACACCACATCCTTACCTGAAGGGTGATATGCTTGGTGATATAGTGCGCGAATGTCATGCCAAAGGCATCGGTGTTGTTGCTTATGTTAATGCAACACTTTCTCACGAACAGCAGAGAAAACATCCCGAATGGTGCCGCATTGACGATAAAGGTTATATTGTCGGCGAAAACGACCGGTCCGGAAACTTTTTCAGAACACTGTGCTACAATTCCGACGGATATAAAGAATATCTTCTTGGTGTTGTAAAAGAAATATGCGAATATGACATTGACGGTATGTTTTTTGACTGTATCTACCCCCGTCCGTGTTACTGTAACAAATGTACCGAAGATATGATAGACCGCGGTATTGATATAACCGATAAAGCCGCTGTTACGTCCTTTGCATATGAAAATATACTTAAGCTTGCTGATGAGCTGAGAAATATTGTACCGAAAGACAAAAACATTATATATAATGCCATCCCACTTGAAGACAATCGCAAAAGACAGTACCGCGGTGAAATTGAACATATTCCGATTGCATGGGGTTATGAGGCCGTTCCTATGGATGCAGCATATCAGCGCCCGTGGTATGGTGAAGAAAATGTTCAGTATATGACAGGTCGTTTCCAGAAATGCTGGGGTGATTTCGGTGGATATAAAGGCAAAATTGCTCTCCAGAACGATATGTACGATGCTCTTCTCAATGGCATTGGTATTTGCATCGGTGACCATATGCATCCGGCAAAAAACCTTAACAAAGACATGTATAAACAAATAGGTGAACTTTTCGAAGAATTTATGCAATACGAAAAATGGACAGACGGTGCAAAATATGTTGCTGATGTTGCCGTTCTCCGAAATCTGTTTGACCCGACATCCCTTCCTACTATGAAGGATAGCCGAAATTATACTGCCGTTCAGGGAGCCTGCCGTATGCTTGCCGAACTTAAACATAATTTTGACGTTGTCAACGAAAAAATGGAGTTTGATAAATACAAAGTTATAATTCTTCCCGACGGCACAGTTATGACAGACAATCTCAAAGCAAAACTTGAAGCATTTCTTGCAAAAGGCGGAAAAATCATATCCACCGGCGAAAGCGGACTTAACAAAGAAAAAACAGGCTTTGCTCTTGATGCATGGAATTTCCTTGAATTTGACAAGCTTGAATCAACCGATACATCTTATTATTCTCTTAAAAAAGACGTTGAAGAAGTAGCTATGGACTGGGCAATGTATGCACCGGGAATTTTAATGAAAAACAAAACCGGAGAAGAAATTGCCGCGCACGTTCCGGCATATTTTACAAAGCACTGGGACGGACTTCACGGATATCATTACACTCCCCCGGCAAAAGAAATCGGTTACAGTGCAATGGCAATGAGTGAAAACGTTTGTCAGATAAGCTTTAAAGTGTTTGAAGCTTACGGACAGTTCTTCTCACCGTTCCACAGAAATCTTGTTAAGTATGCACTTGATCAGTTTATTGCCAAACCCGGCATTAAAGCACCAGAAATGCCTGTTTCATCAAGGGTTACAACAACCGAAACCGATGATTACAAGCTCCTTCATGTTAAGGTTACATATCCTGAAAACAAAGGCAGATGGGGGCTTATTGACAATCATAATGTTCTTCCTGCAGGATATAGTGTTTCCGTTAAAGGCGAGTATAGAAATGTTAAGCTTCTTCCTTCAGAAACACCTGTTGAATATAAGTATGAAAACGGATATACAACAATAACTCTTCCTGAAATCAAAGGGTACAGCATGTTCCTTTTGGAAAAATAAGAACCCGACCTGATAGCGCAATCAAAGATTGCGGTCGGGCACCCCGGAACCTTGTTTTGTATTCACAAAAAATAAAACAAAAAGCCACGTTTTAAAACGTGGCTTTATTTTTTGTTTAAGATAAGTACTCTTTTACGATGTTATTTAATAAACGACCGTCAAATCTTCCTTTTACTTTTGGCATTACAGCGCCCATGATTTTTCCCATTTCTCTCATGGATGTGGCGCCGGTTTCTTCAACCACTGCCTTTACAATTGCTCTCACTTCATCTTCAGTGAGCTGCTCCGGTAAATACGGCATTAAGATTGCGACTTTTGCATTAAGCTCATCAATCAGATCCTGTCTGCCGCTCTTTTCATAATCAGGCAAAGCGTCTTTATAACGCTTTACTTCTTTAGTGATTATGTCAATTACACCTTCGTCGTCAAGCTCAACTTTGTTGTCTTTTTCGTACTGCAGAATGGAGGCGCGTACCATTTGAATGGCATCTTTGCGCACATTATCCTTTTCTCGCATAGCGATTTTCATTTCATCCAGAAGTTTTTCCTTCAAAGACATAATATCACCGTTTATTTAAACTTTCTTTTTCTAGCCGCTTCGGACTTTTTCTTTCTTTTTACACTTGGTTTTTCGTAGTGTTCTCTTTTTCTGAGTTCAGACAAAACACCCGATTTTGCGCAGGAACGCTTAAATCTGCGAAGAGCGCTTTCCAAGGTTTCATTTTCTTTAATTCTAATTTCTGACATTTAATTTCCCTCCTTCCGCTTTTGCACAATACATCAAGCAATGCAACGTATTCGGAAGATTTTGTGTCTTATCACACAAATTATATTATACAATACCAAATTATAATTGTCAAGCTTTTTTATTTTTATCTGTTTTTAACAATTTTCACAAGCTGAATTACAACTGTCGGAGCAAACGCAAGACCAAGTATTGCAAGAAGATTATCACTACTGAGCGCTGCAATTTCAAACAAGCTCCACAGGAACGGAACAAATATCACAAGAGCCAGCATGGCAATTCCTGCCACAAATGCACCAATGCTTGATTTGTTACTAAGCAGTCCTATTTTGAATATTGAGCTATCGCTTCTACAGTTAAATCCATGGAACAGTCTTGCCAGTGTCAGAGTTGCAAATGCCATGGTGCTTGCAAGTGCAGGGCTTGTATTAAGGCCCATATGGAATGCTATCATTGTACAAACTGCTATAAGTCCACCCTGAAGCAGAAGTTCAAGCATAAAGCTTTTATTTAAAATGCTTTCTTTCGGATCTCTTGGTTTTTTGGAAAGCAGATTATCCTCCGGCGGTTCCATACCGATTGCAATTGCCGGCAAGCTGTCTGTAAGCAGGTTCATAAACAAAAGGTGAACCGGAGCAAACGGTACCGGAAGTGCAAAAATTGATGTATAAAGTACCGAAAGGATTCCTGCCATATTTCCAGAAAGCAGGAATTTTATTGAATTTTTAATATTTCTGTAAACATTTCTGCCGTTTGCAACAGCTTTTATAATTGTTGCAAAGTTATCATCAGTAAGAATCATTGCAGATGCATCTTTTGAAACCTCTGTTCCTGTTATGCCCATTGCAACACCTATGTCAGCTTTTTTCAGTGCCGGTGCATCGTTTACTCCGTCACCTGTCATTGCAACTATATTACCCTTTTTCTGCCATGCATTTACAATACGGATTTTATTTTCAGGAGATACTCTTGCATAAACAGAAATGCGGCTTATTTTTTCATCAAGCTCAGTATCTGTCATTGCATCAAGTTCCACACCGGTTACGGCAATATCCCCTTCTTCAAAAATGCCGATTTGTTTTGCGATTGCTGTTGCGGTAACCTTATGGTCTCCGGTTATCATAACCGGTTTTATTCCCGCTCTTTTAGCATCTGCAACAGCGGCTTTTGATTCTTCTCTCGGCGGATCCATCATTGAAATAAGACCTGTGAAAATATAGTCGTTTTCATCTTCAAGAGTAAGTGAATAGCTTGCTTCAGTTTCTCTATATGCAAACGCAAGCACTCGGAGTCCGTTTTCCGAAAATTCCATATTTTTTGCAAGAATTGCTTCTTTATCACTTTCTGTAATCGGACGTATGCCTTCGCTTGTACGGATTCGAGTTGTTCTGTCAAGAAGCACATCAAGTGCTCCCTTTGTCATCATTACCGGTTCTCCGTGAAGCATATATTTTGTTGACATCAGCTTTCTATCGGAATCAAAAGGTATTTCAGCAAGTCTTGGCATAACAGCCCGGAAGAATTCTTCGTTTAAATCAATACTGCGCGCCATTTCAAGCAGACAGTATTCGGTTGGGTCACCTATTCCCTTTCCGTCAACAAGTGCAGAATCGTTTGTCAGGATTGCATTATAAAGTATATATCTGTGTAGCTGATTCTTTAAGTCAAGTTCATCGGGATTTAATGTTTGTCCATCAATGTAAACCTGCTGAACTGTCATTTTATTCTGAGTAAGTGTACCTGTTTTATCTGAACATATAACAGATACTGAGCCAAGGCTTTCTACCGCTTTAAGTTCTTTAATAATGGCGTTTTCTTTTGCCATTTTCTGTGTTCCCATTGCCTGAACTATAGTAACAATTGAGCCGAGAGCTTCGGGAATTGCCGCTACTGCAAGAGCAACTGCGAACATAAGAGAATCAAGTACCGCCATTTTACGCCACAAGCTAAGTCCGAATACAACGGCAGATATAATCATGATTACCATTGCGAGACGGCTGCTGAACTGATCAAGGCTTATCTGAAGCGGTGTTTTCTTTTCTTTTGTTGCATTCATAAGAGCCGCTATTTTACCTATTTCAGTATTCATTCCCGTTCCTGTAACAACAACAGTTGCACGGCCGTAGGTTACAAGGCTGCCGGAATAAACCATATTAACTCTGTCTGCAAGAGGCATTTCTTCCGTTATATCTGTATCCTGTTTATCGACATTAGTGGATTCACCGGTAAGAGAGCTTTCATTTACCTGAAGTGAAAAGTTTTCCAGAATTCGACCGTCGGCAACAACCATATCGCCCGTTTCAAGAACAACAATATCGCCGGGAACAACATATCTTGACGGTATTTCTATTTTCTGACCATCACGTATAACCTTTGCATTCGGTGATGACAGTGACTTAAGGCTATCGAGTGATTTTTCTGCTTTTTTATGCTGCACTGTACCCAGAATCGCATTCATAATTATAACCGCAAAAATAACAATTGTGCTTTCTGTGTTGCCCGAAAGCATTGATATAATTGCAGCGGCAATGAGGATAATAACAAGCAAATCCGCGAACTGTGATAAAAACACCTGAAGTGTGCTTTTTCTTTTTCCTTCTTTTAATACATTTCGCCTTTTTCCTGCAGTATCTTCTGCGCATTTTCAGTTGAATGTCCTTGTTCTGTTACTCCAAAAGCGCCAAGAACCTGCTGTTTCGCCAGTAAATAGAATTCTTTCATACTTATTCCTCCTGATGTAAAAAAAAGACTTTCAGCTATGA
>JAFVVU010000267.1 GCA_017502065.1 Clostridia bacterium
CAAGAAAATCGTAGCTTTTCTTAAGGCAATCAAACGGGTCTTTATCATAACATTTATCCTGCTCTACAATGGCATGTGAAACGCCGATTTCTTTGCAAAGAGGGATGATTTTACCCCAGTTAAGATTACCGCTGCCGACTTCCATCATTACTGTGCCGTCAGGACGTGCAAATCCCATATCTTTGAAGTGGATAATTTCAATCCTGTCAGAAAGTTTTGTTATCCAGTCTGTAACATCACCGCCTGCCGCCTGAACCCAGTAAGTATCAAGACAGAAAGTGAATGTGGATGAATTCTCTGCAAGAATTTCAATTCCGAGTTTATCTCCAAACCGTTCAAAATCGTGATGATGGTTGTGGTACGTTGTACCAAACCCCGATTTTTTTAAGTTTTTCGCGATAGCATCATATTCTACAGCAAATTTCAAAAATCCTTCTTTATTCATATATTCTACGGGAAGACCGCCGACACCGATATGTTCACACCCCATAATTTCATGGTCACGTTTCACTTTTTCAATATCAGCCTGAAGGTCGGGAAATGTAACGTGAGAAGCGTGAATTTTAATTCCCATATCATCGGCGGCTTTGCGCCAGAAATAAGGGTCAACATTTTTGACTGCCGAAAGCTGGATATTTTTATATCCGATTTCGCGGAGCTTTTTAAGAGATGCCTTTGCTTCTTCTTCAGTCTGGATAAAATTTTTGATAGTATATGTGATTGCAGAAATTTCCATAGAGACTCTCCTTATTAATAAGTGCCTTTTGTGTCACTTACCTGTTCTCTTAAATTCTTAACATATGTAGAATTTTTGATTTTGTCCTGAAGGAGATTGTAATATAAATCTTCGTCAAGATTATCAACGTCAACCCAGGAATCTGTCCATGCAGAAAGGTGGATTGCATTGGAGAATTTAACTCCGTTGATACCTTCTGTACCTTTTGCAAGAAGCGGAGTTCCTTTTTCAATAGCGTCAATAACGTTATTGAGGATACCTGCATGCTGTGAGTTTTCAGCACCGTAAAGCGGTGGAACTTTGCATTCCCAAACGTCCGGAGTCTGGAAACCGAGAGTTGCTTTCTCGTTGAATTCCGGTTCCGGAACTGTCATGCGTTTGAATGTGATTTCATTATTTTCAACAATAAGAGTACCTCTGTCACAAGCAATTTCAAGTCTGTTTGTACCCGGGCATTCTGTTGTGCTGGAAATAAATGTACCGATTGTACCATTGTCATATTCCATGTAAGCTGTAACCTCTGTTTCAACTTCAATGTCACGGTATTTACCGAAGTTTACAAAAGATTTGATACGTTTCGGCATACCGAACATCCACTGCCAGAGGTCGATCTGGTGAGGACACTGGTTGATAAGAAGACCGCCGCCTTCACCTTCCCATGTTGAACGCCATGCACCTGAATCATGGTATACCTGTGTGCGGTACCAGTTTGTGATAATCCATGTGATTCTCTTGATGTTACCAAGCTCGCCGTCCTGAATCATCTGACGTACTTTTCTGTAAATCGGGTTAGTTCTCTGGTTGAACATAACACCGAAAATTTTATCGCTTTTTTCAGCAGCTTCGTTCATTTCACGAACCTGTTTTGTGTAAACACCTGCCGGTTTTTCAGAAATAACGTTAAGGTCGTTTGCAAGAGCAAGTTTAACCATCGGGGGATGGAAATAATGCGGAACAGCAATAATTACAAGGTCAACTTCGCCGCTTTTGAACATTGTTTCAGCATCTGTAAATGTTTTAACTTCTTCGTGACCCACTTCTTTAAGCCATTCGAGTTTTGATGCATCAGTATCACACACTGCTGCAAGCTTACCATTCGGAATTTTGCCGCCGAAAATGTTTTTTGAATGGGATCTACCCATGTTGCCAAGACCAACAATACCAATTCTTACCATAGTAAAACACTACCTTTCTTATTTAAGTTCGCTAAGGATTGCTTTTAATGAATTAAGTGCAAGTGCAAATGCACGTTCGCCGTCATCTGAAAGATTTTTATATTTAACATCCTGTTCAAGGGCGCTGAGTCCTTCAAATCTGCTGAGGTGCGGTTCAAGAGAAAGGAATCCGTTGTATCCCATATCTTTAAGTCCCTGCAGAATATCTTTAACTCTTGCTTCGCCCTGACCGGAAGGATAGTTACCACCGTCACGTTTAGCATCTTTAATGTGCATATATTCAATATAGTTTTTGAGTTTATTGAATGCGCTCGGATAAGTTTCTTCGCCACAGTGTACAAAGTTTGCAGGGTCAAAAATAACTCTGAGGTTATCACTGCCTATGCTTTCAACAAGGTCAACACATCTGTCAGCGATATCGCCATAAATGTTTTTTTCGTTTTCATGAAGAAGCATAAC
>JAFVVU010000268.1 GCA_017502065.1 Clostridia bacterium
GATTTAATTTCGAATGTAACTTTTCGACTTTCGCTTACGGATTCATATCTTCCGTAGCCTGTCATACTTTTTACCATTTTATTCACCTCCGTATGTTTTTACGCATACACAATATATTTTACCTCAAATACTAAAAAATGTCAATATCATTGCAAAAATAAAAAAGGTGGCATTTGCCACCTTTAATTTTATTCAATCATATTACTGTACGGAATAAGTCCGCCAATAGCATTCCATATAAACACTTTTACGCTTGCAAAATCAATTTTATTGAATGTTTTTGTAACGTGAAGCGAGTCGAATGCGGCAGTTTCTTTTTCCATTTTTACAAATCTGCCGTCTGCATCGTAGAATGCATAAATTACAGTTCCGCCATCTTCTGTAAAGTGGTTTGTAACATCATATTCAACCGTAATGGAAGTGTCACTTGCTGCATATGAAAGGTTGCGGAGAGTATATCCCGTTTTTTCGGGGTTTACCCTGAACGATATATCATCAACATAACCGATAACAGATGGGGAACCCCCCATCATTTTAACAGCAACAGTTGCTTTCGTTATATCATATCCTTCCTGGTATTCGGGAACGGTATATGTAGTTGTAAGCTTATACCAGCCGTCATTCTTTTTTGTATATGCATCCGTAAAATCAGTGCGGAGTGTTGAATGACCTAAACTTTTGTTGTATGCTGCATTTCCACTTGTCTGTACAAAAAGCTGTGGATATGTAGTTGCATCAGTTAAATTTTTTGCATTAAACCATACAGAAAACTCATATGTCTTGCCGTATTCAACGGGAACATTACTTGCTATAAGCTCGGTTCCGTTTGAGCCAAGACCAATTGTGTGGCTTCCGCTGTGGGGAGTAACCTCACTCATGGCAGGAATATAAAAAGTTGAATATCCCGCAGAACTTGTAGACCAGCCGCCGGATGGAACCGTTCCGTTTGCTGCAGTATAACTTCCGTTTGTTGTAAAGTATTCAAACGATGTATTAGTAAGCATTTCGTGTTCGCTGAATGCAAGCACCTTTTTAAGCGAAATATTATCAAGGTAAACAGTAGCAACCTTCGGGAAAGAAAAAGTAATTGTCGTGCTTGTAATTGTTGAATCAGCAGGAACAGTAAATATAGGAGTGTATGTTGTCCATGTGTCGTTATTTTTATAACTGTTATAGAGAGTTAGCGTTTCTTTTGTAATCGTATGTCCCTTTGAATTTTTGAATGCCATTTCTACAAAAGGAAAAGCACTTGAATCAAGTTCGGTTGTGTACATATTAAACGATAATTTGTAGCTTGCACCGAGGTCAAGTGACAGAGAGGTGTTACGGTACAAATTGGTTGTATTGTCCCAGTCGTTCTGTTCTGTGATTTTAATGCAGTAGCTTCCATCATCATATGACTGCTCGGCAGAGTGTTCTGCCAGAGTTCCCATTATACTTCCTACGCTGAAACCGGTAGGAAGAGCAGTTTCGCAGTCGCCGTTTTCAATCATTTCTTCACCTAAAGCAACAGGCACACCTTCGCCTTCGTAAGATAAGTTAACGTTTTCGGCAGGAGTCACTTTGTAAAGAGAAACTTCACCTGCTTTAAGGGTTATTGCAACAGTATTATCTGAAGAAGTAATTGCTTCTTCAGAGATGCCGTTTACGAGAGTGGCATCATATCCGTCTATAGAAACTTTGCCGTTTGAGCTTACAAGCTTGATGTCTGTGGTAAGGGTATTAATAACAGCATCCTTATTGTTCGCATCTTTTCCAAGCTTACTTCGTACAGCAAGGTAAATATCGCCGTTATCCTTATACCACGACCGCCACTGATATCCGTTGCCGGCTCCTTCTGCCCAGACAGGGGAGTTGCCTAATGAAAAGTGGTCGAAGATTTCCGCTATTTCGCCGCTTTCTTTTGCCTTTGTAAATGTATCAAAATAAGTTTCCGAGAATGTTGGGTTTGTATAGTCGGGTGAGTCAGACAAATAATGTCCGGAGCCCTTTGCTCCTGCCCAAAGTGCATCATAAAGCTGATATCTCAGCATGGAAGATGTAACGGGAGCACCATATGAACCTGACCAGTCAGCCGCAAGTCCAAGTACCCATACAGGTCTTTCGTTATATACTGCATTAATTGCGCGCTGTGTTGCTCTTTCAAGTGAACCGCCAATTGAAGCTTCAAGACTTGACGGATAGGGGTCAATGGCAAAAATATCGCACATCTGGCCGGTTCTTTCATAAGTATCGTTGGTTGAACCGGTTGTTTCAATGTTGTATACCGGATGAATGGGATCTATATCACGAACAGCTTTATATCCTACTTCAAGGTAATAAAGCATTTCCTCATATGTTCGTATACCGAGAGGAGTAACCTGCAGGTTCGGCTCATCCATCAGCATCCATGCCACAACAGCAGGGTGAGTGTAAAATCTTGACACAACCTTTCGTGTAGTATCAATTTGTATAGGATGACCTGCAACGGTACCGTAAAGAGCAACAAGAACTTTCATTCCTCTTTCGTGAGCGGCATCAAGCTTAAGCTGCATATCATCAAGTGACAGGGACATATCGTTAATTCGGACAACTTCAAGGCCTGCTTCTGCCATATCGTCGAGAGTGGAATAATATGCACCGTACATAAAGAAAGAGGAAACAGCTTCACCTGTTTCAATGTCGTGAATATTTCCGTTTGCATCCATGCTTGTCGGTCTGTCATAAAGGTAAATTCGTTTGGAATGAGAATCCAGAACCGTTCCGTTTGCAAGTGTGTATTCCGCTTTTAAAATATACGGTGTTTGTTTGTTTGCAAGCAGAGAGGATGCAAATTTCCATGAATTGTGTTCTGCTGTAGCAACTTCATTTGAAGAAACCACATTTTCGTTTTCGTCAAGAAGAGAAAACTTAACCTTGCTTCCGCTTTCTATATCAAAAATATTTGTTTTAAAATCAGTCCATGCTTCAATTTCAGCTTCGTCTGTGTAGTAGAAAGTGTGTTTTGAACCAAAATCAAAGTAGTCGTTACTGCTTGAACGGCCAAGGGATAAATCATCATACCATACGGTACCCGTTCCGTTAAGCCTTGCATAAATATAAAGAGAGGAGGTATTTTGCGGCATTTCAAAAACAAA
>JAFVVU010000269.1 GCA_017502065.1 Clostridia bacterium
ATATATCTGTGTAGCTGATTCTTTAAGTCAAGTTCATCGGGATTTAATGTTTGTCCATCAATGAAAACCTGCTGAACTGTCATTTTATTCTGTGTAAGTGTACCTGTTTTATCTGAACATATAACGGATACTGAACCAAGGCTTTCTACCGCTTTAAGTTCTTTGATAATGGCGTTTTCTTTTGCCATTTTCTGTGTTCCCATTGCCTGAACTATAGTAACAATTGAGCCGAGAGCTTCGGGAATTGCCGCTACCGCAAGAGCAACTGCGAACATAAGAGAATCAAGTACCGCCATTTTACGCCACAAGCTAAGTCCGAATACAACGGCAGATATAATCATGATTACCATTGCGAGACAGCTGCTGAACTGATCAAGGCTTATCTGCAGCGGTGTTTTCTTTTCTTTTGTTGCGTTCATAAGAGCCGCTATTTTACCTATTTCAGTATTCATTCCCGTACCTGTAACAACAACCGTTGCACGGCCGTAGGTTACAAGACTGCCTGAATAAACCATATTAACTCTGTCTGCAAGAGGCATTTCTTCCGTTATATCTGTATCCTGTTTATCCACATTAGTGGATTCACCCGTAAGAGAGCTTTCATTTACCTGAAGTGAAAAGTTTTCCAGAATTCGACCGTCGGCAACAACCATATCACCCGCTTCAAGAACAACAATATCGCCGGGAACAACATATCTTGACGGTATTTCAATTTTCTGACCCCCGCGGATAACCTTTGCATTCGGTGATGACAGTGACTTAAGGCTATCGAGTGATTTTTCTGCTTTTTTATGCTGTACTGTACCCAGAATTGCATTCATAATGATAACCGCAAAAATAACAATTGTGCTTTCTGTGTTGCCCGAAAGCATTGAAATGATTGCCGTAGCAATGAGGATAATAACAAGCAAATCTGCAAACTGCGATAAAAATACCTGAAGTGTGCTTTTTCTTTTTCCTTCCTTTAATACATTTTCGCCTTTTTCCCGCAGCATCTTCTGCGCATCTTCAGTTGAATGTCCTTGTTCTGTTACTCCAAAAGCGCCAAGAACCTGCTGTTTCGCCAGTAAATAGAATTCTTTCATACTTATTCCTCCTGATGTAAAAAAAAGACTTTCAGCTATGATAAACATAGCCAAAAGTCTCGTAACCGAATTTCGGCATGTGCCACCAAGTTATTTCTAACTGCGATTGTTGACGACACATTTAAACTACTCCCCTTTGACGAGAAAACAGTTTTTAATTTAGAAACATTATATCCTTAATTTTCCCAAATGTCAAGTGCTTTATTCTGTCTCGGAAAGTATAATTATTTTACGTCTTTTGTTGCAACAACATCAATTCCTGTATTGCAGATATTTGCAATTATAACATCGTTTCTTTTTACAGGAACATTAGCTGATGCTTTTTTTATAACTTCCATACATTCAAGAAGCTTATCCTTCGGAACCGGACTTTTTGAACGAACAGGAAGAAGATCATTTTCTTTTCCGCTGATTTTAACTGTAGTTGTAAGAATTCTTACAGGGCTTACAAATTCAGCTGTTGCAAATTCAAGACCTCTTTTACAGCTGTATCCTTCTACTGAATTAACGTTTCCGGCATCGCCATCAACAACAACTGTGCAGCCTCTCGGACATATAGTACAGATAATTTCTTTTTTCATTTCTTAGTCCTCCTTCATAACTTCCACAGTGATTTCACCGTCTGTAACTTTTGATGTATCAACAGTTATGCAGTTCATTTCACCGGGGTTAACCTTGAATTCTTTTTTCTGTGCAATTATTTCATTACCGCACTTAACTGCAAGGCTTACGCCCTTTTCAGGATGAAGCACACGGAAATAAAGATCAATCTTTTCCGCTTCATCTGATAATGAAATTTTATGAGGACACACGTATCTTACGTTATTACCTGTCTGTATTGTAATTTCCTTTTTAGCTGCCGGGAATTTGCCCATAGCAAAACGTGCAGCGTATTTACCCGCCTGTTCGCTTTCAGCACTTACGTTATCAACAAGGTCGTTAACGTGAACAACGTTTCCGCAGGCAAATACTGCAGGAGCAGATGTCTGCATGTACTGGTTAACAACAGGACCGTTTGTTATTCTGTTAATTTCAATAGAAGCATTTTTTGTAAGTTCGTTTTCCGGAATAAGCCCTACTGAGAAGAGAACTGTATCACAGGAAACAAATTCTTCTTTTTCTTTAATCGGTTTTTTATTTTCGTCAACCGGAGCAACGTAAACACCGGTTACACGTTCGTTACCTTCAATTTTTGTAATTGTATGAGCAAGTTTAAGCGGAATACCAAAATCATCAAGACACTGTACACGGTTTCTTGTAAGACCTGCAAGGTAATCCATAAGTTCAACTACCATAACAACCTGAGCACCTTCAAGGGTCATACGGCGAGCCATAATCATTCCGATATCACCTGAACCGAGGATAACAACTTTTTTACCAACCATTGTGTTCTGACGGTTAACAAGACGCTGTGCTGCACCTGCTGTATAGATACCTGCAGGACGTGTTCCCGGAACTACAATGTTTGCTCTTGTTCTTTCACGGCAACCCATCGAAAGAACAATGCTTCCGGCATTTACACAAACCATTCCGTATTCACCGTTTGTGCAAATAACCTGTTTATTTTCAGTATCAATCTGAAGTACCATTGAATTAAGAAGGTATTCAACGCCTACTTCTTCTGCTTTGTCAGTAAATCTGCTGTAATATTCCGGACCTGTAAGCTCTTCTTTAAATCTTGTAAGACCAAAACCCGGATGGATACACTGCTGAAGGATTCCGCCGAGGGCGTTATCTCTTTCTATTATAAGGACTTTTTCTGCCCCTTCTTCTTTAGCGGATACTGCCGCTGCAAGCCCTGCAGGACCGCCGCCAACAACAACTACATCATAATTCATATTATACATAACGACTTTCCTCCTTAAACACGGCTTCTTCCGGTTACCATGTAGGAACCGGGGTTGTTTTTATTAATATCTTCCGGTGCGCAGTTTAGTTCGCGGGCCAGAATTTCAATAACTTTAGGACCGCAGAAGCCACCCTGACAACGTCCCATTCCTGCACGGACACGACGTTTTACTGCGTCAACGCTTTTAGCGCCAATAGGACGGTTAATCGCCTGCACAATTTCTGCTTCTGTAATTGTTTCACAACGGCAGATTACATTACCGTAAAGCGGATTTTCTTTAATTAAAGCATCCTGAACTTCAACCGGCTGTTCGCAGAATTTGATAATTCCTTTTCTCTTGCTTATAAAGTTATCTTTGAATTCAAGATTTGCACCGTGATACATCATCTGCTGTACAACATATTTACCCATTGCAACAGACAGTGTAAGGCCTGTAGAACGAACACCTGAGAGGTTGATGTATCCTTCAAGGTCATCATACATATCAAAGTTAAGTCCTTCAGGATTACGGTTCGGACGAAGTCCGCTGTACTGTGTTATTGTATCACGAAGATTAACATTAGGAACAAGGTTTCTTACATCAGTTGCAATACTTTCAAGTCCTTCTGTTGATGTTGATTTATCTACTTTTGATTCCTGATCTTCCGCTGTTGGTCCAACAAGCATATTTCCGTGAATTGTAGGACACATAAGTTTACCTTTTGTAACCTTTGTAGGAATCGGAAGAACTATGTAATTTACCTGACATGAAGTTTTGTTGTCAAGAATATAGAACTGACCTTTTCTTGCAACAACTTTATATTCAGCTTTTCCTACCATTTCGGCAATTTCATCACAATAAAGTCCTGCGCTGTTAATTACATATTTTGTTTCAATTTCGCCTGCTGTTGTAACAACGCTTTTTATTTTTCCGTTTTCAGTTTTGATATCTGTAACTTTTGTTCCAAGCATGAACTCTACGCCGTTTGCATTTGCGTTTTCAGCCATTGCCTGAACAAGAATAAACGGGTCGATGATACTTTCACGAGGAATGAAAAGACCACCTTTTACTTCCGGATTGAGTTCCGGTTCCATTTCAAGAAGTTCTTCTTTTGTTTTGAACTCAACATCATAAACATGGTTTCTGAATGCCTTTTCTTTAATTTCCGGAAGTTTTTCAAACTGTTCATCTGTGATAGCCGGTAAAATTGCACCAATTCTTTTGAATGGTACATCAAGATCCTTTGTGATTTCATCATACATCGGATTTGCGGCTACAACAAGCTGGGATTCCAGTGTTCCCGGAGCAGCGTCATAACCGGTATGTATAATAGCACTGTTGGATTTTGACGCATCACCACCTACGTCTTCATTCTTATCAACAACCGTTACATTGATTTTATACTTTGACAGCTCACGTGCAATTGCACAACCAACTGCGCCTGCACCAATTACTACAACGTCTGTTTTAAGCATTTTTCATACACCTTCCTGATATATTTTATTTGCATTTATTATATTATATTATCAAAATGTTGTCAATACTTTTTAAAAACATTGTCAAAACATTGTCAAAAATAAAACTGTTGCAGTTAAAGACCACAACAGTTTCTCATTTATTTTCTTGCTATAATAACCTTTGTTCCATTTTTTTCAAAATTCTTAAGCATATCAACCGGAGCTTTCTCATCTGTAATTAAAATATCTATGTCTTCCATATCACATATGTTACACATAGCCCTTATGCCGAATTTGGTATAATCCGCAACAACAATTACTTTTCCTGCATTTTTTATAACCTGTGTTCTGAGTGCCGCCTCATTCTGAATAAAGTCTGTTATTCCCTCTTCCGTAATACCGCCAACACCAATAAACACTTTATCAACATTAAACTGACTCATATTCCGTTCAGCCATACTACCTGAAACCGCATATTCACCGTTTCTCACCTGACCGCCGGGAATAATAACACTGCTTGCCTTTTCAGACAATGTAATTGCCGTTCTGAGCGAATTTGTAAACGCCGTGATTGTTTTATCCTCGCCAAGATTCTGTGCAATGAGCTGAACAGTTGTTCCCAAGTCAAAAAAAACAGTATCATTTGAATGAATCAGTTTCTCTGCTTCTTTTGCAATGGCAACCTTTTCGCCCGAACTTTCCTTTTCTCTGCTTATATATTCCGGTTCAGAATTCATAAAGCTTTTTCGCACAGCTCCGCCGTAAACACGTTCAAGGAAACCGCGTTCTTCAAGATATGCCAGATCGCGTCTTACTGTTTCAATGGAAATATTGAACTTTTCCATAATTTCTGCATTTTTTATTGTTTGCTGCCTGTTGAGCATTTCGACAATCTGGTTTCTTCTGTCACGATTCATTTTATCACCCATCAAATATCATTATATCTTCTTTAATATAACATTATTTGCAAATAATTGTCAAGCAATTATTACTTTTTTATGGTTCCGTCAGGTAAAACCCATATTACTTCATCAAAACCGAGTTTTTCCGATAATTCTTTTCCCTCTCCATATGGCATCAAAAACAAGGCAGTTGACAGGCTGTCCGCAACCCCTGCATCATCGCAAATAACCGAAACAGAGGTAAAGTTTTCGCCCGGCATAAGAGTTTTTGAATCTATGATGTGATGATAGTTTTTTCCGTTCACTGTATAGTACCGCTGATAATTTCCGCTGGTTGCTATTGTCTGATTAAATAACTCCACCTGTTCAATATAAGCTTTTGCACTGAATTTATCAGGGTTTTCTACCCCGACTGTCCAAGGTTTATTATCTCCCCTGTTACCTATTGCACGCACATTTCCGCCCACGTTAAGAAGATACCCGGAAACACCTTTTTCTTCAAGATATCCGGCAATTTTTTCAATGGCATATCCTTTTGCAACCGCACCCACATCAAGACTCATCTGCGGGTCTGCAAGCAAAACGGTGCCTTCCTTTTCATCTATTATCACATTATTAATATCTGTATGTTTACTTGCTTCTTTAAGTAAATTTTCAGGTGGAACAGATATTCCTTCTTCGCGGTACTGATGCCACAAGCTCAGCACACTTCCCATTACAACATTTACTCTGCCACCGGAAACCGTGTGCATTTCTTTTGAAAACTTAAGCAAATCTATAATATCAGCATCAACTTTTAATGCACTGTGAGCGGCGTTTACACTGCACAAGTTATTAATGCCCTCATATTCATTATAGATATCATAAAGACGATGATATTTCATCAGTTGTGTCTTTATTTCGTCACATACCACATCGAAATCTTCTTTTGATGCCTCATATCCTATAATAGTTGTGACGGTATCAAACCATTCAAAACTGTAGTCCGTATATTTAGTTGTACCGTCTGAACATCCTGCAAAGCACAGGACTAAAGAAACGGTAATCAGAGATAAAATAAAATGTTTCATAAGTTTCTCCATATAGAAAAAGGAGATTTATTATCTCCCCTTTATTGCTTTATTAAGATATTTTGTCAAAAGACCACCGACAATTCCGGTTAAAATTCCGGCTGTCGTACCTGTTGCGCAAAGGATAATCATATAGTATCCTATTTGAATATTTTCAAGAACAGCTATTGCAATAAGCACTTGTCCAAGATTGTGAAAAACCGCTCCCGAAACGCTTACTCCAACAGCAGAAAACCAATTGGTCTTTTTTAGAATTGCCATAACCGCAAGACTGAGTATTGCCCCTGCAAGAGAATAAATCACTGACATTGCATTTCCGAACAGAAGAGCGGAGACAAAAATTCTTACAAGAGAAAGAATAAGTGCTTCTTTTACTGTAAAAATATAAAGGCAAACAAGTATAATTATGTTTGCAAGTCCCATTTTAATACCGGGGATTGCCGGATAAAGAGGCGGAAGCACCGATTCTATATAGGACAGCACCAATGCCACCGCCGCCAGAAGCGACAAAAGCACCAGTTTTTTTGTGCTTTGTTTCATTGGTTTCCTCCTTATATTTACTCACCGATTTCCACTACAAGCTTTGCAGGCAAACACACTATTGTCTCTCCTGTTTTTGAAACCGGCCGGTGATTTACACATATTTTATCCGGACAGTCAGCATATGAAATATATGCTTTCCCGTTTTCTATAACAAGTACGTTTGTATTATTTTCATCTGTTATCGGCACCGTCATATTTTCATTCAGAGAATAAACTGCAATTTCTTTGCCGTTTTTTATGACGTGTGCATTACCGCCATCTTTCTGCATCCCGAAATACACTAATGCAAATACAACTGTAACAACGGCAATAACAGCAATCAGTATTGCATCATTGCGAATTAATCTTTTCATATACTTTTTATACTGTGTGTAGGACAAAGCTCAACGCAAACGCCACATCCAGTACACTTATCATAATCTATAACTGCAAGATTGTCTTCAACCTTAACTGCATTTTCAGGACAGTTAAGCTCACATTTTTTACAACCTATACAAGCATTTTTACAGCTGCTTCTCGCTACAGCACCTTTTTCTTTATTTTTACATAAAACTGCAGTATGTTTTATATCCGGAATCAGCGAAATAATTCCTTTTGGACATACAGCTGCACAAAGTCCGCAGCCCACGCAGTTTCTTCTGTCTATACGTGCAACACCGTCTTTTAAACATATGGCATCGTTCGGACATACTGCCGCACAGTCGCCACTACCTAAACAGCCGTATTTACACTCAAAAGGTCCGCCGTACAACTGCAGTTTTGCAGCGCACGAATCAATACCGAAATAGTCATTTTTTTCCTGAATTGCATCACATGTACCGTTACAGTTAACATCAGCCACTTTTTCCACTACATCTTCTGCCGCAACACCCAGAATATCTGCAATTTCTGCTGCTACAGAATCCGCTCCAGGAATACAAAGATTTGTTTTACATTCCCTTGGGATAACGCCGCTGCATAATCATCGCAACCCGTAAATCCGCAGGCTCCACAGTTAATACCCGGAAGACATTCACGCAGTCTTTTTGCTTTCTCATCTTCTTCAACTTTCATAAAATGCGATGCAACAGAAAGCAATAGACTTGCTACAAGCCCTAAAACAGCAATAACCGCAAGGGCAATTAATATACCGTAC
>JAFVVU010000270.1 GCA_017502065.1 Clostridia bacterium
AGAAACAAGCGGAGCAAATGGCTGCAAAAGAGGCTATTTGTGCACTTAAGAAACAATATGAAACACTATAATATACCGATTTTTGTCCCTCATCTGGGATGTCCTCATGACTGCGTTTTCTGCAATCAGGTTAAGATTACAGGGCTTTCGACTGACGTTACTCCCGAATCGGCAGAAACAATAATTTTCCAGCATCTTAACACTCTTCCCGAAGATGCCGACATTGAAGTGGCGTTTTTTGGCGGAAGCTTTACGGGTATTCCGATTGATGTGCAAAAATCACTTCTTGAAACTGCATATAAATATGTTTTGTCCGGTGAGATAAGCGGAATTCGTCTATCTACAAGACCCGATTATATTTCAGAAGAAATTCTGATTATGCTTAAAATCTACGGTGTTACAACAATTGAACTGGGCGTTCAGTCCATGTCAAATGAGGTTCTCTCTGCAAATGAACGTGGACATACCGACACAGATGTTATAAACGCCTGCACTCTTATAAAACAGTACGGGTTTACTCTTGGCGTGCAGATGATGACGGGAATGTACGGATCTGATGCCGGGGCAGATATAAACACTGCAAAACGGCTTATTGCGCTTGAGCCTGACATTGTACGCATATACCCTACTATTGTTATTGAAAATACAAAGCTTTGCAGACTTTACAAAAGCGGAGCGTACACTCCCCCGTCGCTTGATGAAACAGTGGATTTGTGTGCCGTGCTTTATAAAATGTTTACCGAAGAAGGCATAACCGTTATTCGTATGGGACTGCAGTCCACAGATTTAATTAACGAAAATGCCGAGTTTATTGCCGGTCCGTACAGCAGCTGTTTTGGCGAGCTTGTATTGTCACGGATAGAACGTGACAAGCTTGAAAATATGGCAAAAACTGCAAAAGACAAAAAACTCACCGTTTATGTATCGCCTTGCGATATATCAAAAACTGTTGGGCATAAACGAGAAAATATACGGTATATTAAAGAAAAATATGACATTGATATTGAGGTAAAATCAAATGAATTTGCATAATGCTGAATTTGTGTTATCGGCGGTTAGTCCGAAACAGTACCCAAAAGAAAATATTCCCGAAATCGCCTTTGCAGGAAGGTCAAACGTTGGAAAATCATCTTTTATCAACAAACTGCTGAACCGCAAATCCCTTGCAAGAACAAGCAGTAAACCGGGGAAAACCGCGCAGATAAATTTCTATAATGTAGATAAAACAATTCATCTTGTTGACCTGCCGGGATACGGATATGCTTCCGTTTCCAAACAGGAAAAGCAAAAATGGTCCAATATGATTGAAGAATATTTAAACACACGCGAGCAGCTTGCATTTACGTTTTTGCTTGTGGATGCACGCCATAAGCCTACTGCAAACGACGTTGATATGGCCAGGTGGATACGTCAGCGCCACAACGGCCTTATTGTGTTTGCAACAAAGGCAGACAAGCTTTCAGCGCGGCAGCTTGATGAAAATCTTGATGTTATTGAACAGGTGCTTGATATGGCGGATGACGATATTCTTATTCCGTTTTCTGCGGAAAAAGGTACCGGCCGCGACGATGCGTGGGGTATTATAAACGATATATGTAATATTAAAGGGTAGGCTCGGCGATTATTCTCAGGGGAAAATCGGTTTTGAAACCATCTTTTTAGTTTATACTGCATCAAAAAGCACCGTAATACGCAATGTATTACGGTGCTTTTAATCTTTGTATAATTCTAAAAATTTTTGTTTCAAAACTGCTCGCACCACAAAAACCATTCTTTTGAGCGCAGAGCAAGGAAAAACTGCGCCGAAACCCTGACGGGTTTCAAGTGGTTTTGACAAAGCTATGTGCCAAAATAATGATTTTTGGGCGAATGTTCCCTAAGAATAATCGCCGTTAAAAAGCTACTCTTTTTAATTCTTCCTGATATTCTTCAATTACTCTTGTGTGAAGAGTTTCTCTTGCCTGCGCATTTATAGGATGTGCAACATCCTTATATTCACCATCTGCAGTTCTGCGGCTTGGCATTGCAACAAAAAGCTTGCCTGCCGCTTCAATTACCTTTATATCGTGGACAACAAATGCCGCGTCAAATGTAACCGAAACAATGGCCCGCATTTTGCCTTCCTGATTAATTTTTCTTATTTTAACATCCGTGATTTCCACTTGTTTCACCACCTGATGCTATTGTAAACAAATTGGCGGTATTTATGCAAAAAATATAAATGCGAGTGCCGCAATTGTAATATAATCAGGGTTTTCTTCCGTCAGCATTAAAAATATAAGTATAGGGATAATTATATCGTCTAATTTCATCTGCGATATTTTTTGCATTACGGGATGCACCGTCACGGCAGGAGATGCCGCAGCCGGTTCCGGCAGTTCATATTTTTTATAATATTTTCGTTTCAAATACATCACCTGCCGAACTATTTAAGCATATCCATAAGCCCGAGACTTGAAGAAAGATTTACAAATTTCATTATTGAAATTGCATTTCCGATTCTTTCCTGTCTGCGCACATTAAGATACGGTTTTAATGCTTTTAAAAATACAACTCTCTGGTCGTCCTGTGCCGATACACTGCTGAGCAGTGCACCAAGATTCAGGTTATCAAGCGACGCCGGGAGCTCACTGTTTTCTTCTTCGGACGCCTGCCCCATCACCTGACCGACAATGTTTTCAAGGTTTTCGCGCGCACCCTCATCCTGCAGCATTTGCTGTAAGACCTCCACCGCCTTCCCGATATCATCAGACATATATTTCCCCTCCCGATGTTTATTTTATTGCATCTTTTATTTTCTTTATCAGTTCAGGGTCGAGCTTGCTCATGTGCCCCGCAATTTTTGAAAGTTCTTTCTGGTCTTTTGTCTGCAGCTTTTCTTTAATTGCGGCAATATCCGCATTTTCAATAAGCTTTTTTAAGTTACCTACATTTGTAGTTGATAAAATATCTTTTAGTTTTGCTTCAATTTCGCCGTTTGACATTGACATTACTTTTTGCAAATCATTTGTGTTAATTTTATCAGAAGATTTCATATTTATAGCCTTCCTTTCAATACATTATATGCCTGCCGCACCCGATTTGTTATTCTTTATATCTTCAATAAGATGTTTTACTGCCTTGTTTGCCGACTCAAAATCCATACACGGTATATAACATCCTTCAAGCTCGTCGTGCTTTTGTTTTGCTTTTGCGATAATTCCCGACGCTTCTTTTACAAGCGTATCTGTCATCAGTTTATTATGGATATAAGCTTTTGTACAAATATCTGTATTTATTATTTCGTCAACGTCTATAACATAAGAGTTTTCATTTGATATATTACTTAACCCGACGCTTGTAAGAACGCTTACCCCCAGCTCCTGCACACAGATATGTTCAATCAGCTCATCCGGCGCAAGAGGGTCATAAAACACTTCTGTATCATATCCGTTATCAAGGAACATCTGCATAAGCTTTTGCATAACCCTGCTTGTTCCTTTGGCAAAATCCGTTTTTAGGACATAACACTTTTTAAGTGCCAGAGTATCTGCAAAAGATACCGTGCCGACAGGTCCGATTGCAGACGCGAACAGCCTTCTTTTCCTCCCTTTTCCGCATGCACTTTCCCTGCCTGCCGCCTCATCAAATATTGTTTTTGCAATTCTGGCGTCTTCGGAGCTTTGTATGTTTTTATAAATGCTTCCCGCTGCCGCAAGATAATTGTATGCTTCGGCAAAATACGCTTTTATCTGTTTATTAATTCCTATGATTTTTTCTTTATTTTCACGAATTCTTGCCTCATCCCAGAAATCGCCCATATTGATAATGGTTTCAACGCAACCGGGATTTTTGGGGTCCACTATATGCGGCGATGTACCGTCCACCATTGCAATATCTCCGTCGATTATGATGCCGTCAAGGGAGCCTGGGTCGGATGAGCAGTGAAGATAGTCCACGTCATATCCGCACTCCTCTCCCCACGCAGCCGCCGATTTCATAAGCGTTGATTTGCCGGTGCCGGGACCGCCTTTGATTACATAAACCTTTTTTGCTTTTTCGGAGTCGATAAGATAATCATAATACGAATAAAAGCCTTGCGGAGTGTTTCCGCCCAAAAAATAATGTCTGGCCATAACTTTCACCTCGGTAAATAGTTTATGACCAGACATTACATTATATTCTTTTTTATTTCAAAATAACACAATCCTCGCCAAGAAGAGCTTTAAGCTCATCCATAAGCTCAGAAGTTGGGGTTACGCCTGTTTGTGATACAAGTATCTGTCCCGACTCTTCAATGTATATTTTTACCTGTACATTGCCTATGTATTTTGCCATAATATCGGATGAGCGTTGAATAAGAAAATCCTTACCCAGCTTGAATTTCAGAAATAGTTTCTGCGATGCAGGCGCCGGAGCCGCCGCTTCCGTAAGAGGAGCAATTGTATCAGCAACAAGTTTGGCACCGTTTTCGTTTATATCCACTCTTCCGCGGACGAAAATTGCCGCACCTTCTACCGCAAAACCGCTTATTTTTTCAAATAGCTTTGAAAATACAACTGTTTCAATGCTTGAGAATAAATCCTCTACATTAAGGAATGTCATACGACTGCCTGACTTGGTAATCTTATCTGTACGTTTATTTATAATTCCCACGAGGGTTATATAATCACCGTCGTTTACCGTTGGTTCAGCCGACATTATATCCGCAGTTGTTGTGTGCGGAATTTTTTCAATCAATTCCTTATATTCATCAAGCGGATGACCGGAAATATATATACCGATAAGCTCTTTTTCCATTTCAAGAATTTCTTTAAGCTCAAGCTCTTTTAAGTTCTTGAATTCTTCCACTTCGGGTTCTTCTATCATTGCATCGCCGAAAAGTGACATCTGCCCTTCAAGGTTACGCTTTTTATCATCCGAAAGGCTGTTCAGGATACGTTCATAGGCTTCAAGAAGCTGTGCACGGTTATTGCCGAGATTATCAAACACACCTACTTTAATGAGACACTCAACCGTACGCTTATTGATATCCTTATCGCGCATACGTTTTGCAAAATCCATAAACGATGTAAACGGCCCATTTTTACGTTCTTCCACAATATCCGCAACAACGTTATGTCCAACGTTTTTAACCGCCGCAAGACCGAAACGGATGTTGCCGCCGTCGCCCGTAAAACCGTCAAAGCTTTTGTTGATATCCGGCGGAAGCAGGTTTATTCCCATACGCTGTGCTTCAAGCATATATTTATATATCTTGTCCGGATATGACAGTACACTCGACATAAGCGCCGCCATAAACTGAAGCGGATAGTAATATTTAAGATATGCTGTCTGATACGCAACAACTGCATAGCAAGCCGCATGCGATTTATTGAATGCATAGTTGGCAAAATCAATCATTTCGTCAAATATACTGTTGGCGGTTTTTTCATCAACACCTCGGCGCACCGCACCGTCAAGCGAAACTGTGCCGTCTTCTTCCGTGATACCGTAGATAAAGTTTTTACGTTCCTGTTCCATAACGTCAAACTTTTTCTTACTCATTGCACGGCGCACAAGGTCCGCACGTCCGAGCGAATAACCCGCAAGCTGACGAACAATTTCCATTACCTGTTCCTGATATATCATACATCCGTAGGTTACCTCAAGTATAGGCTTCAGCATCGGATGTTTATAGGTTACTTTATCGGGATTATTTTTGTTTTTGATGTAGTTCGGAATCTGGTCCATCGGACCCGGTCTGAACAGTGAAATTCCCGCAATTATATCTTCAAGACACTGCGGTTTAAGCTCTTTTATAAAGTTACGCATTCCCTGCGATTCAAGCTGGAACACACCGTCGGTATTACCATCGGATATCATTGCATAAACCTCAGGAGATTCGTAATCTATCTTTGTTAAATCAATTTCCTCGCCCGTATCCTGTTTTATCATATCAAGCACGTAACGGATAATTGTGAGGTTACGAAGCCCGAGGAAGTCCATTTTTAGAAGTCCCATTTCCTCAACGGTATCTTTTTCGTACTGAGTTGTTATAACGTCACCATTACGTGAAAGCGGAACATAATCGGTAACCGGCTGTCCGCATATAACAACGCCTGCCGCGTGAGTTGACGAATGTCTTGATATACCTTCAAGAGATTTTGCAATATCAATTACTTTTCGTACCTGTTCATCGGAATTATACAAATCTTCGAGTTCGGACTGCTGTTCGAGTGCTTTTTCAATTGTCATTTTAAGCTCGTTCGGAATGAGCTTTGCAATCTTATCTGCATAGGCATACGGCAAATCCATTGCCCTTGAACAGTCGCGTATAGCCTGTTTTGCTGCAAGCGTACCAAAGGTTATAATCTGCGCAACATTGTCCTTGCCGTATTTATTTATTACATAATCAATTACTTCGCCACGACGTTCGATACAGAAGTCAATATCGATATCAGGCATACTGATTCGTTCGGGGTTAAGAAAACGCTCGAAAATAAGTGTATATTTAATCGGGTCAATATCTGTAATACGAAGCACGTACGACACGATACTTCCTGCCGCCGAGCCACGCCCCGGACCTACCATAATTCCGTTATCCTTGGCATATTTGATGAAATCCCATACGATGAGGAAATAATCAACATAGCCCATATTTTTTATGGTTTCAAGCTCATAATCAAGTCGGTCTTTATGTAAATGTGCATCCTCACCGTAACGCTGGCTAAGGCCCTCTTCGCAAAGGCGTTTTAAGTAAAGGAAGCTGTCCTCGCCCGTTTCAACGGGGAATTTCGGCAAATGGAAATGACCAAACTCAATTTCCACGTTGCACATATCTGCAATTTTAACCGTGTTTTCAAGAAGCTCCGGCATATTCGGGAAAATACTTCCCATTTCGTCTGCCGATTTAACATAAAACTGGTCTGTACCGAAACGCATTCTGTCCTCATCGGACACTTTACGGTTTGTCTGCACACAGAGCAGTACGTCCTGTGCTTCCGCATCTTCGCGGTTTACATAATGTACGTCATTTGTTATTACCATGTCAAGACCGAATTCTTTTGCAAGAGTAATAATTCTTGTGTTTACCTGTTTTTGTTCAGGGATATCATGGTCCTGAAGCTCAAGGAAGAAATTTTCCTTGCCAAATATATCTACAAAAGAGGATATATATTTTCTTGCCCCATCCAAATCTTCTGCCATAATTGCACGTGGAATATTTCCGGCAAGGCAGGCAGAAAGACAGATAAGTCCTTCGGAATACTGACGAAGGATATCCATATCCACACGCGGTTTATAATAAAAGCCTTCTGTAAATCCGCTTGAAACAAGCTTTATAAGGTTACTCCAGCCGGTATTATTCTTTGCAAGAAGAACAAGGTGGGCAGGTTCGGCATCCTGTCTGCCTTCCATATCAAAACGGCTACGCGGCGCCATATAAACCTCACAACCGAGGATTGGTTTTATCCCCTGCTTTTTTGCCTCTTTATAAAATTCAATTGTACCGTACATATTACCGTGGTCTGTAATGGCAACAGCGGACATACCAAGTTCTTTTACTTTTGAAATAAGCTTGTCAACCCTGCATGCACCGTCAAGCAGACTGTATTCGGTATGTGTATGTAAGTGAACAAAGTTTTTCATGTTTAACTTCCTTTTGCAATTTCCATAATTTTTCGCATTCTGTGGTTTACAGCCGATTTGCTGATTGGCGGTTCAAGCAGCTGACCAAGATCAGCAAGGGAAAGCTCTTTATTTTCAAGGCGAAGCTCTGCAAGCGGTTTTAAGTTTGCCGGCAGGTTATCAACTCCGATTTTTTTAATTGCTTTTGCCTGTTCAAAGCCTGCCGCAATAGTTTTATCCATATTTGCAAAGTCACAGTTGCTTTGCCTGTTTAAATCGTTTCTTATGCTTTTTTCCATGTTGGTGATGTTTATTTCAATAACCGCATCGGTTGCACCAATCATTGCAAGAACGTCGCTTATTATTTCGTTATCTTTAAAATACGTTACATATTTT
This sequence comes from Clostridia bacterium, assembly GCA_017502065.1. Lineage (GTDB taxonomy): Bacteria > Bacillota > Clostridia > RUG12999 > RUG12999 > RGIG4103. Next base: position 7,984 of record JAFVVU010000270.1, read on the forward strand.
GATTTTCGGATAAGCCATTTTGACGGTATATCAAAATAAGAAAACAGTGACTGGAATTGTCCGTTAAGTAAAAAATGAGGTGTTACAAATTCCAGATGATATCTTTTTTGCGGCGATGTTACACTGCCGCCTGCAAGAAATGCACCACGTACAAAACTGCGCCTGCAGCAGTCGCTTCGCAGTTCATCGGGAAGGCTGAAGCCTATGTCCCCTTTTTTGATTATGCCAAGTCCGTACAGCACATCAAAAGCATCTTCAATTATAATGGTTTTTCCTGCTCCCTTGGCACGAAGCACCGTGTTGCATCCAAAGTTCTTTTTTACAAGCTCATCAATCTTTTCCGTTATTTTCGGATTTTCCGAAGAAAAGCTGTAGCTCATTGAATGCTCGCCGATTTTGACATTGCCTGTAAAGCACATCATTCCCGCAAGAAATGCAAGCTCACAACAGGTACTTTCATTTTCAATTAAAAGCAGGTTTTCTTTTACTTCCGATGTAAAGGACATACCCATTTCTCCTTTTTAAATATACCTGATAATATTATACATTATTTAATTTAATTTTGCAACATCAAACTGCATAAGTATAAATAACAAAGTTTATGCAAAAATTAACATAAAATCAATGCAGGTGATATATGAAACTTACTCATTTTATCAAAAATTTGTTGCGCCGTTATTTTGAACACGAGGTCGGCCAATCCGGTGGTGCAATTGCTTATTTTTCGCTTCTGTCGGTGTTTCCGTTTATTATTTATACAAACACTCTTCTTACTTACATCAATGTGTCGGAAGCCCGGTTTATATCCTTTATTTCCTCGCTTCTTCCGCCGGAAATTGCCGAGTTTCTTGACATATATATTGCGGATATTGCGGTTTCACACACGCCCGGAATTTTATTTGTCAGCATTTTTGCAACGTTTTATTCCACATCGCGTGTTGTGCGGTCATTTGAGCATTCGATAAACCGTGCTTATGACAGCCCGGACCGCAGAGGATTTTTTCGCGGGATTGTTACATCCGCACTTTTTACGGTTTGTCTTGTAATAACCGTAATAGCGTCCATTATTCTTACAACCGTTGGCGAAAAGCTTGTTATGTTCGTGCTGTCTTTCCGGAATGCCGAAATTCCGTCATATCGTTCCATCAGCATCCTGAAATGGATTTTTACCGGAATAATAATGTTCCTTGCCGTATCTTCTTTTTATTACTATATGCCGACAAACAAGGTGAGCTATAAAAGCATACTGCCGGGTACGGTTACATCTATGATAGGACTTTCGGGATTTTCCGTGATTTTCAATATATACATCCGCTTTGCCGCAGGATTTTCCGTTATTTACAGTTCCATAGGTGCTGTATTTCTGCTCGTTTTCTGGCTCTATTTTGCCGGAATCATTCTTGTTATGGGCGCAGAGATTAACGCCGCGATTGCGGAAACAAAAAATCCCCTCAGAAAATCCTGAGGGGATTTGATTACTGTACTATAAACAGCTGCACCCAGTATTTTATCCCGTCGGCATCTTCATATACGCCTATGCCGATTTTATCATACTCCTGCTGAAGTATATTTTCGCGGTGTGCAGGTGAATCAAGCCATTCGTCCATTACCTGACGTGCCGAAGTCTGTCCCATTGCAATGTTTTCTCCGAACATTTTACATTTTATTCCAAACTCACTTACAACCGTAGTTGCAGAAGTTCCGTCCGGTCTTTCATGAGAAAAGTTTTCTGCAAGCTCTTTCGCACGCTGATTTGCCGCTTTCTGTAAGGTAGCATCAATAGCAAGTGCCGCATAACCTTTTTTGGCTCTTTCTTCGTTTACAATCTCAAGAACTGTATCGGTTTCAGCATCAAACTTTTCAATAAGCGGCTCATCACTTATCTGACCTTTTTCCTTTAATGTAAGTCCGCAGTAATATCCGAAATTGGTTTTATCGGTTCTTTCAAAGTATATACACAGCTGATTGTCTGCAGTATATTCAAACCAGCATTTTTCAAGCTGTGACACGTTATACAGAAGCACTGCAACGTCTATTCTTGTAAGGTTTTCACCAAGCTCATAATGGTCTGTTCCAACAAACATTTCGGCATATTCGGCAAGAAGCATATATGCCTCCGGCCAGCCGCCGCTTTTTTCAATATCCACATCTTTTGTAAAGTCTTTGAGTGCGGTAAGTATTTTTGCCGCGTGTTCAACCTTTACATTGGACTGTGGCGCAAACAGATTATCGCCCATTCCGTTAATGAGTCCGTATTTAACGCCTGTTGCAATTTCTTTGCTTGCCCAGAAGGTTTTAGGCACATCGTCAAATGTTGCATATTCGCTTGTTTCATAACCCATATAACGCACAATCATGGTGATGAACTCTGCACGGGTAACTCCGCCATACGGCACAATTGTTCCATCCGGATATCCGCCGATAATTCCTTCATCCATTGCAAATTCAAGCGCAATTTTCTGTTCATCGCTTAAGTTTGCCAATTCATCAGCCGAAACGCAGATGGCGCACGATACCAATATCGCAAAGGTAAGTAAAATTCCTAAAAAACGTTTCATAAAAAAGCTCCTTTGTAATTATAGTAAATTATTTACCAAGCTCTTCTCCGCAGTTAGGACAAAACTTATGGTCTGCTTTCACATTTCGTCCGCATACTGCACATGTTTTAACGTTTTTAATTTCTTTGATTTTTGTTTTTAAATCTTCTATAATTTTATAGCTTTCATCGAGCTCAACACATTTTTCGGCAACTGTTTCAGCATCAGGTTCTTCACCGTTTTTATATGCATCATACATCAGTTCGCCAAGCTCTTTAAGTACTTTGTTTATTGCCTGTTCTTTCTCCGCAATTGCAAAATTGGATTTTACAGTTTCAACAACTGCATTTGACGCTTTCACTGTGGAAACCGCAATTTCTTCAGCTTTTTCTTTTACTGTTGTAATGAAATCCATAATAATTTCCT
>JAFVVU010000029.1 GCA_017502065.1 Clostridia bacterium
ATGACATTGCCGCAGCGCCAATCATGGGGCTTAAAAGCGGACCGCCGAATATATGAAGCAGCCCTGCCGCTATTGGAATGCCGAGTGTATTATATCCAAACGCCCAGAACAGGTTTTGTTTTATGTTTCTTATGGTTGCGCGGCTGAGAGCAACCGCATAGTAAACATCATTTAGGTCACTTTTCATAAGAACAATATCTGCGCTATCCATTGCAACATCCGTTCCGGACCCGACTGCAATTCCCACATCTGCCTGTGCAAGTGCAGGAGCATCGTTTATTCCGTCGCCTACCATTGCAACCACATTTCCCTTTTCCTGCAGATTTTTAACTGCCGCTGCTTTATCCTGCGGCATAACTTCTGCAAGAACTTCGTCAATACCGACTGCAGATGCAATTGCTTTTGCGGCAAGTTCATTATCCCCCGTTATCATTACGGTTTTAATTCCAAGCTCGTGCAGCTTTTCAATTGCATCGCGGCTGCTTTGCTTTACTGTATCGGCAACGGCAATTATACCTGCAAATGAGCCGTTTACTGCAACATACATTGGTGTTTTTCCGGTCTTTGAAAGTTCTGAAATATCAACGTCTTTTATATTTATACCATTTTCGGTCATTAACTTATTATTTCCTACCAGAACGGTTTTTCCATCAATATCAGCGATTATTCCCTGTCCCGTTACTGAGCTGAAATCAGTTATGTCATAAAGATTTATTTTCTTTTCTTCTGCATATTTTACAATGGCTTCTCCAAGCGGATGTTCGGAAGCTTTTTCCGCAGATGCCGCAAGACTAATGAGAGTTTCTTCTTCAAAATCTGCCGCTATAACATCTGTTACTGCAGGTTTTCCTTCCGTTACAGTACCTGTTTTATCAAACACCGCCACATTTATTTTATGTGCAGTTTCAAGAGCTTCGCCATTTTTGAACAGAATACCATGCTGTGCACCTTTACCGGTTCCTACCATTATCGCTGTTGGAGTTGCAAGCCCGAGCGCACAAGGACATGCGATAACAAGAACCGCTACAAATACTGTAACTGCAAAGGATACACTTTCCCCTGCTATAAGCCAGCCTATGCAGGATAAAAGAGCAATAACAAGAACTGTCGGCACAAACTTTGCCGCAACAACGTCTGCAAGCTTTGCAATTGGTGCTTTTGTTCCCTGCGCATCCTCAACCATTTTGATTATCTGCGCAAGAACGGTATCTTTTCCAACACTTGTTGCGCGGAATTTAATGCTTCCATTTTTATTGATTGATGCGCCGGTTACTTTATCGCCAACCTGCTTTTCCACAGGAATACTTTCGCCCGTCAGCATTGATTCATCAATTGCCGTGTGCCCTTCAATGATTTCACCGTCAACCGGGATTTTTGCGCCCGGTTTAACAAGGATTATGTCCCCTGTTTTAACATCGTCAATAAGGACCTCATGTTCACCATCATCTTTTAAAACTGTTGCCGTTTTCGGGCTGAGTCCCATAAGCGTTTTTATTGCCTGACCTGTTTTTCCTTTTGAATTTGCTTCAAGCGTCTTGCCGAGCATTACAAGAGCAATTATCATTGCAACAGATTCAAAATACAGATTGTGTACGCCGTGCACATCGCCGCCGATTATGCGGATAATTGAATACACACTGTAAACAAATGCCGCAGTTGTTCCCACTGCGATAAGCGAGTCCATATTAGGCGAGCCCTGAAACAGATTTTTATATCCCACTGTATAAAACTTATACCCCGCTATCATAACCGGAATACAAAGAATAAGCTCTGCTATTGCATAGCGCAGCGGAAAGTTTTCAGGAGAAATAAATGACGGAACAGCACCGCTGCCAAAAAGCATAGGTGCCATTGCGATATAAAACAAAACTGCTGCAAAAACTGCCGCAACCGCAAACTTTATCCTGAACACGTTTATTTCATTTTTCTTATTTAACTTTTCTTCATCGGCATTAACCTTTTCCGGCAGCCGTGCACCATAACCCATATTCGTGATTATTTCTATTATTTTTTCTTCAGAAATAATATCAGGGTCAAAGGTGAACGTGCCTTTTTCGCCCGCAAGATTGACAACTGCTTCGGCAACCCCTTCGGTTTTACCGAGTTTTCGTTCAATTCGTCCACTGCAGGCGGCGCAGGTCATACCTGTGATTATAAGTTCCTGTTTTTTCATTTATACCACTTCAAAGCCTTCCTCATCAACTGCTGCCGCAACCATATCAAGTGTTACTTTTGTTTCGTCAAAAACAACTGTAAGCTTCTTTTCCTGTGCTGATGCTTTTGCTTCAGATACTCCGTCAAGTGCAAGAACCGCATCCATAACTGCCTTTTCGCAATGAGCACAGTTCATTCCATTTACATTCAAAATTTCTGTTTTCATTTATAATATCTCCTTTATATATTAATATTTTTAAGTACTTCTGACAATGCTTTTGCAATTGATGCAAATCCAAAATCTGTCGGATGACAGTTATCTACCGTTCCATTATCCTTACACAGCTCGGTCAGTGCCGCTCCGTCAAGAAAATATACGTTTTTATCCCC
>JAFVVU010000271.1 GCA_017502065.1 Clostridia bacterium
AACACACTCACAATTGCTGTTCATGCAATGATAGAATCATTTTTTGTTGCTTTTGCAGGATTTCTTGATTCTATGATGGTGGGATCGCTCGGTACAAACGCAGTTGCTGCTGTCGGACTTACAACACAGCCTAAATTCGTGGGACTTTCGGTGTTTTTTGCAATTAATGTGTCCCTTTCAGCGCTTGTAGCAAGAAGATATGGAGAAAAAGACAGAAAAAGTGCAAATACAATTCTTATTACGGCACTTATTCTTATGTTCCTGCTGGTTGCTTTAATAAGCGCGCTGTGCGTTGCATTTGCCCCACAAATAATGAATCTTTGTGGATCTACGCCCGAAACACACGATAATGCTGTTTTGTACTATCGTATTATAATGGGTGGGATGCTGTTTAACTGTCTACAGATGACAATAAACGCTGCGCAACGTGGCGCAGGAAATACCAAAATCACAATGCGCACAAACATTATTTCAAACACAGTTAATATAATATTTAATTATCTTTTGATTGAAGGACATTTCGGATTTCCGGCACTCGGCATTGCCGGTGCCGCAATTGCGACTGTATTAGGTACGGTTGTTTCGTCAGTTATAAGCATAATGTCTGTTGCAAATAAAAATTGTTTTGTAAGCCTTGCATATATTTTCAAAGAAAAAATCAAACCTGCATTCGATGCCTTAAAGAGCATTATTAAAGTAGGGTACAGTGTTTTCTTTGAACAGATTCTACTTCGCATAGGATTTATGTCTACTGCAATAATGGCTGCGGAACAGGGAAATGCAGCAATGGCGGTTCATCAGGTGGGAATGAATGTTCTTTCTTTATCATTTGCATTCGGAGATGGTTTACAGTCTGCTGCTGTTGCACTTATAGGCAAAAGCCTTGGAGAAAAAGATCCGGATATGGCAAAGCTGTATGGCAGAACGTGTCAGATGATAGGCAGTATAATTTCTGTTGTTCTTGCCATAATCTATTCCGTTGGTGCAAAAACCATTATGGGATGGTTCTTCCATGAGCCTGATGTTGTAACACTGGGTGCAAGCATCATGCTTACAGTTATACCTATTGTTCTTTTCCAGATTAAGCAGGTAATATATATGGGATGTCTGCGTGGTGCGGGCGACACCTTGTATACAGCGATTATTTCTGCCGTAAGCGTAACTATTGTCAGAACAGTAGGTTCATATGTTTTTTGTTACATTTTCGGGTTTGGTATAGTAGGAATATGGATTGGTATTCTTCTTGATCAGGTAGTCAGAATAACATTCAGTGGGCTGAGATTTAAAGCAGGAAAATGGGTGAATATTAAAATATGAAGAACTACAGAATTGTTGTTCAGTATGACGGAACCAGATACAACGGATGGCAACGTCAGGGAAATACGAAAAACACTATTCAGGAACGTTTTGAAAATGTACTTTTTGAAATGTGTGGCACAAATGTAGAGGTTTTTGCTTCCGGCAGAACCGATGCCGGAGTACACGCCGAAGCTCAGATTGCTAATTTTAAATGCAGTACGTCTATGACTTGCAATGAAATTAAGAAATACCTTAATCATTACTTGCCTCAAGATATTCTTGTTACAGATATAGAAGAAACAGATGAACGGTTTCATAGCCGTTTAAATGCGGTTTCAAAAACCTATGAATATAAGATAGCAACACAAAAACCGGATGTATTTATCAGAAAATATGTATATGCAACCGATGAACAGCCAGATATTGAAATAATGAAA
>JAFVVU010000272.1 GCA_017502065.1 Clostridia bacterium
GGTGTTTAAACGTCTTGGAATAAACGTTACGTGCGAACCTGTGTTCCAGGCAAAAAACCCAACAATTGAATAAGAACCCGACCCGTCAACGCAATCAAAGATTGCGGTCGGGCACCCCGGAACCTTGCTGTGTTCCACAGAAAAAAATAAGGCATCGTAAGATGCCTTTATCTTTTTTTACTGAGGAGCCATTCAAGAAGCTCTTTTGTATATGCAACTTTCCATACATCGTGTGCCACATCGGGAACTTTTGTGTATTTATAGTCTGCTCCTATGCTTTCAAGTTTTTTTGCAATTTCATCGGAATTTGTCGGGCTTACAACGCCGTCATTTTCGCCGTGGAACATCCATACAGGCATTTTAAGAACGCCTGCATTCCACGCCATTCCGCCGCCGCAAACAGGCGCAATTGCCGCAAACCGTTTCGGGTTGTCCATTGCAACGTTCCATGTACCGAACCCACCCATACTTAGCCCTGTAAGATACACCTTGTCTTCATCCACATTATATTTTTCTATAATGCTGTCGATAAATTTATGTATGGATTCAACTCTTGCCGCCCAAAACGTTGTTTTCGGGCACTGCGGCATTATGAATATACATTCATATTCACCATCTTCCATAATGTTGGAAAAGCCGTGTATATCAACTTTGCTGAGTTCTTCTTCACTTCCGTTCCCTCGTTCACCTGCACCGTGCAGCTGAATTACAAGCGGAAGCTTTTTATCGGTATTTTCAGGAGAATATTCAACAAAAGGAAAAATCCATTCTGTCTCTCTGTGTTCTGTTCTTTTCATACCTACGTCTCCTATTTGATTTTTCTTGCTTCAGTATAGAATCTCTTATCGCATGCTTCGCCCATTGAGAAGGTTTTTCTCGGGAGTGCGCCATCGATGATAACAGATTTATACAAATCGGATTTATCCATTGCATCAAGAACCATGCCGAAGTTTGTAGAGTCTGTGCAAAGCTTATATACAACGTCTTCGCCGTGGATATAATCCACTTCGCCGCCGTTTTTCTCAATATATGCATCAATGAATTTCTGGAGTGTTGCAACAGTAAGATATTCGCTTGGATTTGTTACCGTTACTTTTTTGCCTTTTCCATTTGAAACAAATATAAAGCTCTGTCCTTTTGCATTTTCATCATATGATACAGCATACTCTTTTTCAAATGCCGCAAGGAAGCTATCAGCATCAAGACCGAAAACAACACGGTGGATTGCTTCAAATTCAAGAGAAGCATCATGCAGGTTAACAAGCTCGCAAAGTGCATATCTTGCCGGCGAATTTTTTGCCTCATCCCCGATTTCTTTTTTAAGGTTTTCATAATATGCTTTTGCTGTTGCAAGAGAATGGTTTCCGTCGCCCATTGCATAAATAAGCGGACTGTCTTTCTTTACGCCATATTTTGCATTAAATGCATCAATATCATCAAGTGCGGCAAGCTTTTTATCTAAGCTTTCTGCCGCTTCCTTTGACATTTTATATCCTGCAATATGGCCGGAAGACTGCATCATATCAAAATCATACACTTTTTCAAATGTATCTTTGATTTTGGAATTGCTTTCAATGATATCGCAGTTTTCGTCATCAATAAGAAGCATTATATGCGGAAGCTCGATAATTGCATTGTTACGAACCTTAAGTCTTGGCGGAATTCTGGAAATAACCGTTCCTTCCGTTGCACGTACCTTTGTCTGTGAGCCTTTGTTATAATCATAATCCTCAAGGTCAACCGCACCAACAATACCAAGTCTTTTAACTCCGTTTGCAAGGGTACGTTCAACATAGATATATGAATCTTTATGAACTTCAAACACATCTTCAGCCATATATTCGTTCATTGTTTTGTTTGTATTTTCAATTCTTTTGTCAATATCTTCATCGTTAAGATAAATTTCAGGGATTGTAAGACGAAGTGTTGATTTTTCTTCCCCAACAAAAGAGGAAACCGCATTCCAGTATTCCGGTTCGGAAGTATACTGGTCACATGCAACAACACTCCATTTTTTCATTTTTTCACTGTCTTTTGAAAATTTCGGCAAAAGAATATCCGTTTTCTTAAATGTCATAAAAACCACCTCAATGTTAGATTATAGCATACTTTTATTATAATGTAAAGTATTGAAAAAAGAATATTTGTGTGATAGAATGAAAGCGGAGGGATGCAAAATGAAAAAAATATTATCTTTAATTTTAACAGTTGTTATGACGGTAGCTTTTTGCTCATGTGGCAAAAC
>JAFVVU010000273.1 GCA_017502065.1 Clostridia bacterium
GATGCATCCTTTATCGGATGTAAAAATGATGCCGTTTATTTTCAGGATGCGGTAAATACAAAAGAAACTGCCGCAATTTCAACAGGAAACGACCCGATGTTTTCATATAACGGCGACGTGCCGCAAATCCGCGTGGCAGCAGAGGTTGAGGGCGGACTTGACATAAGCCTTTCTCTTATCGGCTACAACGTGGACGACGACGGCACAGAAAAGCCTGACATCATTTTAAATGATAAGTCGGCGCATATGTATAAAAATAAACCGCAGTTTATATGGGTTGAAATAAACGTCCCGAAAGATACCGAAAAAGGCATATATAAAGGCGAAATTAAGTTTTATGAGCACCGCATGTTTGAAGATGAGGTGCTTAGCGAAACACTCACCTTTACAATAGATGTCAAGAACGTTGTTATGCCATCCGCAGGCGAACAGAAATTTTATCTTGACCTGTGGCAGCACGCGTCCAACATTGCCCGTAAACACGAGGCTCCTTACTGGTCCGACAAGCATTTTGAAATACTTGAAAAATACATTGCCACAATTGCGGAGCTTGGTCAGAATGCAATTACCATAATTGCAACCGAAATTCCGTGGTCGGGTCAGAACTGTTACCGCATGAAGCAGTACCCTACCGATATGTACGAATACAGCATGATAAGTGTTGTTAAGGAAACAGACGGCACGTTTACCTACGATTACAGCAATATGCAGAGGTATATTGACCTTTGTATGAAATACGGTATCAAAGACGAAATTGAAATTTTCGGTCTTATCAACATAAAAACCTGCGATGAATGGCTTGTTACGCCGACAGAATATCCCGACGGACTTCGCATCCGCTATTTTGACAAGTCGGACGGCACATATAAGTATATGCTGCAAACCTCTGAAGTTAAAGATTACATTGGCGGCCTTTACAATTATTTTGTTGAAAAAGGTCTTGCCGACATTGTTCAGGTTGTTGCCGACGAACCGCGTGATGTGGATTTGCACCGCGTACGCCTTAATCTTATCAAAGAAATGGCACCGGGTTTCAAATATAAAACCGCAATCAGCCACGCACAGTTTGTAAATGAATTCAAATCGGATATAAACGACGTTGTGCCGTCGCTTGAATGTGTGTGCTCTGAATGGGATATTATAAAGGAATTTCAGCCGACACATCCGGGCAGAATTTTGTGGTATGTGTGCTGTCAGCCGCAGTATCCCAACACGTTCATCCGTTCACCGCTTACAGAATCGCGTCTTATCCCGATTATGACATATTTTATGGGACTTGACGGGTTCCTGCGCTGGAACTACACCGCGTGGCCCGAAAATCCGCGCGTTCGTATGAGCTACCGTTATCCGCTGTGGTCGGCAGGCGATACAAACTTTGTGTACCCGTCCTATGGCGGCGACGTACTTCTCACCATAAGATATAAAATCCTGCGCCAGGGTATCAAAGATTTTGAGCTTATGAAAATGGCGGAAGAACGCCTTGGAGCAGACCATAAGATTTTTGCGGAAATTAAAAATCTTATCCTTAAAACCGATAATATCCGCGACTTTACCGAGAAACCGCCGCATATGCTGTACTCTCTTGAATGGGAAGATTATGACAAAGCAAGGGCAATTCTCCTTGATGCGCTTTCATAATTTTATGCAATATGCCAAAAATATTGCAAAATTTATGTGATTTCGTTGTCATAATTTTAGAAAATCGAAAAAATACGAGATTTGTATTGCAAAATGGCTATAATTTTGATAAAATACTATTATTGCGTTAGAAATAATTGGGAGGTGTCTATAGATGGCAAAATGTGAAATTTGTGGAAAAGGTGTTACTTTTGGTATAAAAGTAAGTCACTCACACAGACGTTCAAACCGTACTTGGAAACCGAACGTAAGAAAAGTTAGAGCAATCGTTAACGGTACACCTAAACAAGTTTGTGCTTGCACACGCTGTCTTCGTTCAGGAAAGGTTCAGAGAGCTATATAACCATATAGGTTTGAATAAAAATGGAGTGTACCCAAACGGGTACATTCTTTTTTTATTTTTGTCCTACGCAATAAATTGACATTTCTTATATAATATGATATAATATTCATTTAGAAAAAAGAGGAGGAAATGCAGATGAAAGCAGTTGTAATTGGCGGTAGTGGCCACTGCGGTTCATATATAATTCCGCAGCTTGTACAGATAGGATATGAAGTGTATAACATTTCCCGCGGAACGCGCGAGCCGTGGACAAGTGAAATGCCCGAATGGGAAAAGGTTAAAAACATCACAGCGGACAGAAAAGAGCTTATGAAAGAGCGTAAATTTGGTAGAATGATTGCCGAGCTTGACCCCGACGTTGTTGTTGATACCGTTGCATACACAATGGAAGATATTACCGAGCTTTGCGAAGGGCTTATGGAAAAACCGGCGGTTGCATCAAAAGTGCACCTTATCCAGATTGGTACAATATGGATTTACGGATATAAATTTGAAGTTCCCGTAACGGAAGATCACGTACGTAACGGTAACTACGGATACGGCCTTTTAAAAGCACAGATTGAAGCATATCTGCATAATCTTACCCGCGAGGGTAAAATAAAGGCAACTGTTGTTCATCCGGGTCACGTTTCCGGAAGAAAATGGGTGCCGGTTAATCCACAGGGTAACCTTAACTTAAACGTGTATAAAGATATTAAAGCAGGCAACGAAATCATCCTGCCGGATGACGGACGCCCGACACTGCATCACGTTCATTCATATGATATTGCAGGTCTTATCTGCGCATGTATCGCACAGCCGGATAAATCTGCAGGTGAGTCTTTCAACTCTACAACGGAAAAGGCACTTACACTCCGCGGATTTGCAGAGCTTTTATATGAATATTACGGCAAAGAGGCACTGTTTAAGTTTATGCCGTTTGAGAAATTCAGAACTTATGTAAGTGATTTTGATGCAGAGGTTTCGTTCAACCATGTTTCACACTCTCCCGTGTGCAGTATGGAAAAAGCACGTAACCTTCTCGGGTTCAGACCGAAATACTCTTCAATTGAAACAATTATAGATTTCCTTGAATATTACGAATCACAGGGACTTCTTTAATACAGATAAATTTTTTGGAAGGAATGATAGTATGATTAATGTAACATTGAAAAGCGGCGACGTTATGACATTTGAAAATCCTACAAGTGTTTATGACATCGCAAAAACAATCAGCGAAGGCCTCGCAAGAGCAGCCACCTGTGCAGAAGTGAACGGACAGACCGTTGACCTTAGAACCATCGTCACTACAGACTGCACCCTCAACATACTTACATTCACTTCTGATGAGGGCGCAGCAGCATACAGACATACAACCTCGCACATCCTTGCGCAGGCTGTTAAAAGACTGTTCCCCGAAACAAAGCTTGCCATCGGACCCGCTATTGATAACGGATTTTACTACGATTTTGATGCTGACAAGGCATTCACACCCGAAGACCTTGAAAACATCGAAAAAGAAATGGCAAAAATCATCAAAGAAAATCTTGCTATTGAACGTTTTGAGCTTTCAAGAGCAGAAGCTTTAAAGCTTATGGAAGACCTTGGCGAACCGTATAAAGTTGAGCTTATACAGGATTTACCTGAAGATGCAACTCTCAGCTTTTATAAACAGGGTGATTTTACTGACCTTTGTGCAGGTCCGCATCTTATGACAACAGGCGGCGTTAAAGCCGTTAAACTTACATCCGTTGCAGGTGCATACTGGCGCGGAAACGAAAACAACAAAATGCTTCAGCGTATTTACGGAACATCTTTCCCGAAAAAGGCTGAGCTTGAAGAACATCTTGAACGCCTTGAAGAAGCCAAAAAACGTGACCATAACAAACTCGGCAGAGAACTCGGTATTTTCACAACCTCCGAGCTTATCGGTCAGGGTCTGCCGATTCTTCTTCCGAAAGGCGCAAAAATCATGCAGATTCTGCAGAGATTTGTTGAAGACCACGAAGATTCCCATGGCTGGGTACGTACAAAAACTCCGTATATGGCAAAAAGCGACCTTTACAAAGTGTCAGGTCACTGGGATCATTATCAGGACGGTATGTTTGTAATGGGCGATGAAGCGGTTGATAAAGAAGTGTTTGCACTTCGTCCGATGACATGTCCGTTCCAGTATCAGGCATATCTTGCGCAGATGCGCAGCTACCGTGACCTCCCCTTACGTTACGGCGAAACATCAACACTTTTCCGTAATGAAGCATCGGGCGAAATGCACGGCCTTATCCGTGTTCGTCAGTTCACAATTTCCGAAGGTCATCTTATGTGCCGTCCCGACCAGCTTGAAGAAGAATTTAAAAACTGTCTCGAAATGGCAATATATATGCTGAAAACTCTCGGTCTTTATGAAGACGTTTCCTACAGATTCTCTCAGTGGGATCCCGACGACCGCGACAAATATATCGGCACACCTGAGCAGTGGGATGAAGCACAGAGCACAATGGCAAAAATCCTTGAACATCTCAACATTCCGCACAAAATCGGTATCGGCGAAGCGGCATTTTATGGTCCGAAGCTTGATATCCAGATTAAAAATGTTCACGGTAAAGAAGATACTCTTATCACAATTCAGATTGACCAGATGCTTGCCGAAAAATTCGGTATGGAATATACAGACAGCGACGGCACAAAGAAAAATCCGTATATCATCCACAGAACTTCAATCGGATGCTACGAACGTACACTTGCTCTTCTTATCGAAAAATATGCAGGTGCGTTCCCTGTATGGCTTGCTCCTACACAGGTGGAAATAATTCCGATTTCTGATAAACATCTTGATTTTGCATATAAAGTAAAAGCTGAGCTTGAAAAAATAGGCGTTCGTCTTGAAATTGACTCAAGAGCAGAAAAAATGGGATATAAAATCCGTGAAGCACAGCTTGCGAAAATCCCGTATATGCTTGTTATGGGTGATAAAGAAGTTGAAAATGGCGAAGTTGCTATACGTAAACGTGGCGAAGGCGACATCGGCACAATGAAAATTGAAGATTTCGTTAAACTTATCAAAGAAGATATCGATACAAGAGTTATCTGGTAAGAGAGGGCATTTATGTTTGACAAACTTGATTTTATCGAAGGGCATTTTAATGACCTTAATAAAAAGGTCAGCGACCCTGAGGTAATTGCAGATACGGCGCTGTGGAGCAAGCTTTGTAAAGAGCTTTCCGATATTACGCCGATTGTTGAAAAATATAAAGAATACAAACGCGCAAAAACCAATATTGAAGAAGCAAAAGAGATGCTTAATGATAATCTTGAAAAAGATTTTCGTGAAATGGTTGCGGCAGAGCTTGACGATGCAAAAGTACGTCTTGAAGAAACAACCGAAGCGCTTAAAATCCTGCTTCTTCCGAAAGACCCTAATGACGAAAAGAACGTTATTGTGGAAATCCGTGCAGGCGCAGGCGGTGATGAGGCGGCACTTTTTGTTGCGGCGCTTTATCGTATGTATTCTATGTATGCGGAATCAAACCGTTTTAAAATTGAGCTGATTGACCAGAACGAAACCGGGCTTGGCGGATTCAAGGAAATCGTGTTCCAGGTTGTAGGTAGTGGTGCGTTCAGTAAGCTTAAATTTGAAAGCGGTGTGCACCGTGTTCAGCGTGTTCCCGAAACCGAATCCGCAGGCAGAATTCACACATCAACTGTTACGGTTGCAGTGCTTCCCGAAGCGGAAGACGTGGATGTTGAAATAAACACCGCCGACCTTCGTATTGACGTATACCGTGCAAGCGGTGCAGGCGGTCAGCACGTTAATAAAACCGAATCAGCTGTACGTATAACACATTTGCCGACAGGTATTGTTGTTGCATGTCAGTCCGAAAGAAGTCAGCATCAGAATAAGGATGCGGCAATGAAAATTCTTCGTTCTAAGCTCTACGAAGAGGCTGAAAGACAAAAGCATCAGGAAATGGCAGACGAACGTAAAAGTCAGGTTGGTACGGGCGACAGAAGTGAACGTATAAGAACGTATAACTATCCGCAGGGACGTGTAACCGACCACCGTATCGGACTTACACTCCATAAGCTTGAGCAGATATTAAACGGTGATTTAACCGAGCTTATCGATTCTCTTACTGCAGCTGACCAGAGCGAAAAACTTAAGGGAAATAATTAGCCTGCCGAAAATGCGACGAACGCGCAGGAGAAAATTTTATATTAAAAGAAAGTTTAATCTTTCAGAAAAATAAATGATAAATCCGCCTTTACGGCGGATTTTTTATATTTA
>JAFVVU010000274.1 GCA_017502065.1 Clostridia bacterium
CTTGTTGGCGAAAGTGTTGAAAATCCGTTTAAATATTATAACAATAATATGATTTCAACGCTCAGACTTCTTGAAGCAATGAACCGATACGGCGTAAAAAAGATAGTATTTTCTTCAACTGCTGCTACATACGGGGAACCAAAAAACATCCCCATTCTTGAAACCGACCCTACAGAGCCTACAAATCCGTACGGCGAAACAAAGCTTTCGGTTGAAAAGCTTCTCAAATGGGCGGACAATGCATACGGCATAAAATACGTTGCGCTTCGTTATTTCAATGCCGCAGGTGCGGACATAGAAGGAAACATCGGCGAGGACCATACTCCCGAAAGCCACCTTATTCCGATAATACTTCAGGCGGCACTCGGAAAACGCGAGCATATTTCAATTTTTGGTGATGATTATAATACTCCCGATGGTACCTGCGTGAGAGATTATATCCACGTTACAGACCTTGCGGATGCGCATATAAAAGCAATTGATTACCTGAACAAAGGTAATAAAAGTGCGGCATATAACCTTGGTAACGGAACAGGATTTTCCGTTAAAGATGTTATTGAAACTGCAAGAAAGGTTACTGGAATAAACATAAAAGCCGTTATGGCAGAGCGTCGTGCAGGCGACCCGGCGGTGCTTATTGCATCTTCGGAAAAAGCCAAAAAAGAGCTTGGCTGGACCCCGAAATACGGCGACCTTGAAACAATAATCAAAACTGCTTGGCAGTGGCATAAAAACCATATTAACGGTTACGATGATAAAAATTAATTAAGGAGAGATAAAAATGGACAAAGAAAAAGTAATTACAAAAATAACCGACGTCGGTGTTGTTGCGGTTGTTCGTGCTGAAAGTAGCGATCAGGCAATTCGCATTGCAGACGCTTGTATCGAAGGCGGAATTCCCGCAATCGAACTTACATTCACAGTACCGAGAGCAAATAAGGTAATTGAAGACCTCGCTGCAAAATATTCACACGGCGAAATCATCCTTGGCGCAGGTACAGTTATGGACCCTGAAACAGCAAGAATTGCAATCCTTGCAGGTGCTGAATACGTAGTAAGCCCGTATTTCAATGCTGAAACAGTTAAAACATGTAACAGATACCGTGTTCCGTGTATGCCCGGCGCAATGACAATCAAAGAAGTTGTTGAAGCAATGGAAGCAGGAGCAGACATCGTTAAAATCTTCCCGGGAGACCTTTTCGGACCGAAGATTATAAAAGACATCAAAGGACCTATCCCGTATGCTAAAATGATGCCTACAGGCGGCGTTGATATTGACAACGTTCACGAATGGATTAACGCAGGCGCAGTAGCAGTTGGAACAGGAAGCAGCCTTACAAAAGGTGCAAAAACAGGCGACTATGCGGCTGTAACAGCAACAGCAAAACAGTTCGTTGCAAAAGTTAAAGAAGCAAGAGAAGCTAAGAAATAAAAATTGTTTTTGAAAGGGGAAAATTACCAATGAAAATAGTTACAATGGGCGAAATTATGCTCAGATTATCAACACCGGGAAACGAAAAATTCATCCAGGCAGACGAGTTTGACGTATGCTACGGCGGCGGCGAAGCTAACGTTGCAGTATCACTTGCAAACTACGGCCACGATGCTGAATTCGTAACAAAAGTTCCGGAAAACCCGATCGGCGAATGTGCAGTTGCAGCACTCCGTAAAATGAATGTTGAAACAAAAAACATTGCACGCGGCGGCGAAAGACTGGGTATATATTTCCTTGAAACAGGCGCAGCAATGAGAGCTTCAAACGTTGTATACGACAGAGCTCATTCTTCAATTTCAACTGCAAAACCGGAAGATTTTGATTTTGATGCAATTTTTGACGGTTGTGACTGGTTCCACTTCACAGGAATCACACCGGCAGTTTCCGATGCAGCTGCTGAACTTACAGAAGTTGCACTTAAAGCTGCAAAAGCTAAAGGCGTAAAGGTTTCATGTGACCTTAACTTCAGAAAAAAACTCTGGACAAGCGAAAAAGCTCAGAAGGTTATGTCAAACCTTATGCAGTATGTTGACGTTTGTATCGGTAATGAAGAAGATGCTGAAAAAGTTCTTGGCTTCAAACCGGGTAACACAGACGTTACAAGCGGCGAGCTTGAACTTGCAGGATATAAATCAATTTTTGAACAGATGGTTGCTAAATTCAACTTTGAATATGTAATTTCATCACTCCGCGTTTCACATTCCGCATCCGACAACGGCTGGTCAGCATGTATCTATTCAAGAGATACAAAAGAATTCTATCATTCAAGAGAATACAGAATTGCACCTATCGTTGACCGTGTAGGCGGCGGCGACAGCTTTGCCGGCGGTACAATCTGCGGATTCCTTGACGGCAAAAACTTCAAGGATGCACTTGAATTCGGTGTTGCAGCATCAGCACTTAAACACACAATTCCGGGAGACTTCAACCTCGTTTCAAGAAAAGACGTTGAAAATCTCGTAGGCGGAGACGGCAGCGGCCGTGTTCAGAGATAACAACTGAAATATATAAAATACAAGGGATTGACTTTAGTCAATCCCTTATTTTATCTATTTCCTTCAGTAATACCCTCAATTAACTCATTAACTACCTGATTTAATTCGGTGGCATTTTTTGATATAATAACAGGTTTGCCCGTTCTTTTTTCTATATTTTCACGAGCTTGTCCGGCTATTTCTCCGCCACTTTTAGCAACTGTTAAATTTTCTTTAAACGTTTTTGGCTCGGAAGATTTTGAAATTTCGGTTGTGGTTGCTTCTGCAAGCATGTTAAGCACAAGTTCAAGTGTGCTCATGTTGTCTCGCAAATTTTCTTTTTTTAATCCTTTTAATTTTTTATAGTTTTTTGTTGACATTCCGGACCAGGCTTTTGTAATTTCATCTGTAGGTATGGCATATTCTATGCCTTTTTGTACTCCTCTTAATTCCCATTCATCCGTTAATTCTTTGCGTACCTGAATAGCTTGCAATCTTTGATTTATCCATTCGCGAGTGTAACCTTTTTTAAGATATGTTTCAAGTGCTCGTTCGATGGTAAGCTCGGGGTCAATTGTTTCGTCTATTCTTTCCTTACCTACCTCAGCAAGCCACATTTTAAACGGTTCTGCTTTGGGGGAAGGAATTGATTGAATAAGTCGCAGAAGATTAGTCGTATCAACCACATCTGTAGTGCGGTTTTTCCCATCAGCGGCTGTCATTTTCAAACCGTGACAATTTGTCACGGTTTCATTGCCTTCCGCTTTTAAACGTTGTTTTAACTTTCTCCAATATGCAGTTGGATCATTGCTGTCTGTCAAAACGGAAACAACATCAACAACAGAAAAATACCATTCTTCTGTTTCTTCATTCCATGCA
>JAFVVU010000275.1 GCA_017502065.1 Clostridia bacterium
AAAAAAAGTAGTCAAAAAAGTAGTCAGATTTCAAACACAAAAAGCACTGCAAATGCAGTGCTTTTTATCTGTTTTCTTTTTGTTTTTTCCTGTACTGCGACGGCGACACCCCTTCGTGTGATTTAAAAACCTCGGCAAAATAAACGGGATTTTCAAATCCGCAGGAGGTTGCAATTTCGGTAATTGATTTATCCGTCAGCGTAAGCAGCGTTTTTGCGTTTCGCACGCGCATATCCTTAATAAACCGTGTAGGCGTTTTACCATAGTTATCAACAAAAAGTTTGTGCAGATATACTCTTGAAATTTTCAGTTTATCAGCAAAATCAGTAATGCTTATTTTTTCGTTCAGATTATCCATAATGTATGTATACAGCTGCGTAAAATAGCTGTTACGACTGAATGTCCTTTCCTTAAACCTGGATAAAATAAACATTACTACCAGCTTCAGGCGCTGTATTATATATTCTTCTGCCAGATTTCCGCCTTCGTTATAAGCATACAGCAGCTCGTCCATTATGTGTTCAAAACGTTCGGTGTATTCCCCTCTTACGGCAATAACGCTGTGGTAAGAATTGTTTATAACACCTAGATTGCTCATGGTAAACAGAGAAACAAAGCCCGGTGAGTTTTTTATTTCATCGTCCCAGTCATCGAATATTGACATATCAAACAAAATGCGGTATGCAGAAAAATCCTTAAAATCAAACATAGTATGGGCAACCTGGCCGCTGATTATAAATACATTTCCCCTGCTGTGTCTGAACGAAAACGAATCAACATGGTTATGTGCAGTGCCGGTTTTCACGACAATCATTTCCACGCAGTCGTGGTAATGGGTTCCGATTGACGTTTCCGGAGAAATAATGTCAATATGAAACGGCAAATTATTAAATTTCTGATAGTCTTTCAAGTTTGTAATAATATTATTCATATCCTTATTATACAACTATTTTTATCAAAAAACAACAGTTTTTCGTAAAAATGCCTGCAATATAATTAACGAAAGTTATGGTTTTTTAAAAAAAATCGTGATATAATGAAATTAAGGTAAATCTTGAAAAGGAGAGAGAAAAATGAGAAAATTAATTTCAATTATTATCTGCCTTGCAGTAGTGTTCTCCGTTATGGGAGCATTTCCTGCAGTGGCAGCAGAAAATCTTATCAGAACAGAGCTTCTTGGCATAGGGACTATGGAAACTCTGGGCACAAGCTATGGTTCCTGGGACGGTGCCGGCACAATGAACACAACCGAAAAATATGTTCACAGCGGCGAAAAATCCATTAAGCTTGTTGGTGAAACAGTTGATGCAAGAACTCCTGCGGTTGCCGGTGTCGGCGGAGTTGTTGAAGGGGAAATATATACAGTTTCCGGATGGATATATATGACAGAAAAAGGAGCAAAAGGTCCGTGGATTAAAGTTATATGGACAGATAAATTTGGTGCAGATTACATTGAAGAGGACGGGCCTATAGGATACGGCGCTCCGCTAAATGAATGGTATTTTATGAAAGCGGATGTAATAGCCCCACAGGGTGCAGCAGGTATCAAACTGCATCTCAGAATGGACGGTATAGCAACAGGATATTTTGATGATGTTAAAATCGAAGGTAATGTAACCGAACAGTATCTTAAAGAGCAGGAAGAAAAGGCGACAATTGTTGCGCAGGGTCGCGAAATCAGTGCCGAATTCGTGCAGAAAGATATCAATAAAGATGCAACAGCACAGTTGGATGCCGATTACGTAAATCCGATTTACAACCCAAGCTTTGAAGAAGTTGACGAAAGCGGTCTTGGCGCAGCAGGCTGGGGCAAAATTGGCGAATGGGGTCAGTACTGTTTTGTTACGGATGAAGCGGCACACACCGGAACCAAGTCTATGAAAATAACCGGCACAAGCGGTAAAAACTGGGTAAGACAGTATGTTGAAGTGGCAAAAGGACAGTTTGTTCCCGGTCGTCAGCACGTTATGACCGCCTGGGTAAAATATACACCTATACACGGTTCGGGCGCATATATGAAGATAGAACCGAACCACGGCGGCGAATTTTCTTCCGTTGCATTCCCGTTTGATGATGAAGAATGGCATCAGATTAAATTTGTTGTTGACGTAACCCCTGAAACAACAAGAATCGGTCTTTTGTTCCGTATACACGGAGCAGGGGCAATTTATGTTGATGATGTTGATTTCGGTCCCGGTTACAGAGCAAGTGAAATTGCTGAAATAAGATCGGATATTTTCTTCTATACAGAAAATGAAATGGCCAAAGCAGGAGTAAGAATAAACAACACATCAGTTCCTATTACCGAAGGAAGTACGGTAGAATTTAAAATAAAAGACGGTGACACGGTTCTTGTAGAAACAGTACTTCCTGCAAAACGTGATGTTGAATGGGAATATCCCGTTATGACACTTGCCGAAAAAAAGCGTCCGTACATTCTTGAAGCGGTTTATAAAGATGCAAACGGCAACGTAATTCAGGCAATGGAACCGTGGGAAGTATACAGATATGACCGCCCGAAAATGCTTGCGGCAGACGGAACTCTTATGGTGGATGGAAAACCGTTCTACCCGTATATAGCATACGAAACAAACGGAAACTATCTTGAAACTGCAAAAGAAATCGGTGTAAATACATTCCGTACATATTCGGCAGGACGTAACATTGATCTTCTTAAAGGCGAGCTTGATAAAATTGCGGCGGCAGGATATAAAATTCCGATTCAGCTTTACGGAAGCGTTCCGGCAGGACATCCTTCGTTTGTTATGCAGACAAGAAAAATTGTTGAAACCTTTAAAGACCATCCGGCTGTGCTTTGCTGGATGATTCAGGACGAACCGACCTGTCATTTCGGTACGGGCGGTGGACAGTGTCAGACATATGATGAAATGCTTTACTGGCTCAAACAGAGCTATATCGAAATCCGTGCAATTGATGATGTGCATCCCGTATATGTACTTGAATCCCGCGGACAGGTAAAAGAACCGTATTACCGTACGGCAAAAACAGCAGACGTTTTTGTGGTTGACCCGTATGCAGCTAACGACGAAAGCCAGATAATATATTATATTAATAACTGTATTGAAGAGGCTATGGCAAGCGTGCCGGAATACAAACCTGTATGGGCACTTACAGATACATATGTTCAGTATGATAAAGAAAACGAAGCAATGCACACATGTGATGACTTAAGACATCGTTTCTATTCATATGCCTGGAACGGAGTAAAAGGTCTCGGA
>JAFVVU010000276.1 GCA_017502065.1 Clostridia bacterium
GAAAGTCTTAAAGCAGGTCTTGATATCAGTTTCCCGAATGATTCATATAGTCTGCTTATGGAAGCCTATGAAAAAGGATACATAAGTGAAGAAGATATTGACAGAGCGCTTTTAAGAGTTCTGAATGCAAAATTCAAAATCGGTCTGATGGACAATCCGTTGGTTAATGAAGATGATGCGTGCAGAACCGTGCGTTGCGATGCACATAAAAAACTGGCACTTGAAGCCGCGCGAAAATCAATAGTTCTGCTTAAAAATGAAAATATTCTGCCTTTGAACAAATTCGGAATCAAAAAACTTGCAGTATTTGGAAGGGGCGCAGATGTTTTACCGGTAGGTGAGAATTATTCAGGACCTTATGGAGTGAAATGGACAGCTAAAGACGCAAAAACGCCGCTTGGTTATCTGCGTGAATATCTTGAAGGCGTTGCAGAAGTAATTTTTTCTGATGACAGTAAAATTGAAGAAATTGCTCCCTTATGTGATGCCGCAATATATTTCACTTCACTTATTGAAGGTGAAGGAATGGACCGTTCGGACATTCGTCTTCCCGGTATCAGACAAACCGTGCAGAAAGATGACAATGCGTTAATTGTCGGAAAAACCGAATTTTCAGTAAACACAAACCAGGAAGAAAGCATAAAGAGAATGATACGTTCAAATCCTAATTCTGCAGTTGTTCTTCTTAATGGTTCTCCCATTGATATGTGCGAGTGGCACGATGAATGCAACGCAATAATTGAAGCCTGGTACCCTGGTGAGCAAGGTGCTCAGGCAATATGCGAAATTCTTTTCGGCGATATTTGCCCCGGAGGCAAACTTCCGATAACTATTCCCCGTAACACCGGACAGCTTCCGATTTTTTATTCCATGAAACCGTCGGGAAGAGGTTACGGTTATGTGGAGAATGACGGCTCTCCGCTCTATCCTTTCGGTTATGGACTTAGTTATACTTCGTTTGATTTGTCAGATTTTGCTTATGAAACTGACGGTAAGAGCGTTGATGTAAAACTCAGAATAGAAAATACAGGCAACTTAAACGGTGCAGAAGTTATTCAGGTGTATTTGACGGGTAAAAACTGCGATGTAGTAAGACCGATAAAAGAATTATGTGCTTATAAACGTGTTGATGTGACAAAGAAAGATGTACAGCAGATTTCCATTGTTATTCCTGATGAAGCATTCTTTTATTTTGACAGAAATATGGTATATGATATGCACGACGGAGATTACACGATAGCGGTTGGAACATCAAGTGCTGACATAATTGATAGGGCGGAAATAAAAGTTCGTGATAAACAGATTTTTATAATTGATTAATGCGCCTTTAAGCTTCAACTTCCAATCTATGGAGTAATAATATACAGATTTATCCGGTATAGAAGTGTCTTTTGATACCTGGATATAGATTATAATGCAATCAGTTTATAAACTTAATTTTGACGAGGCTGAAAAAATGGTTATTGAAACAGAACGTTTAGTATTAAGAGAAATGACATATGATGATTTTCAGGCGCTATACAAGGTGTTAGCAGATTCGGATATAATGCAGCATTATCCCTATACATTTGATGAAAACAGGGTAAGGGAATGTATTGGTATGGGCATACACCAACTGCGAAGAAGCGGAGCTTATATTAAACGGTAAAAGCTTTGGAAAAGTTGCCGTTGAAAAATACGGTCACGCCCAGTGGTTTGTTCCTTATGAAGAGGGAAAAATTGAAGTTATCGGATATATCGGCGGCAAGGAGGTTTGCCGTGACGGTCACGAAACCACAAAAGCTCCCGCTAAATTAAAGCTTCGTCTTGATAACAAAATTACAGGATCGGGCAGAGATGTGGCAATAATAACATGCTATACCGAGGATGAAGACGGACTCTTTGTTCCCGATGCATCGCCTTTTGTAGACTTTCATGCAAACGCCAAAGGCAGAATTATCGGTACGGGAAGTGATATTTCTGACCACAATCCGGTTACGGATAAGAGCCGCAGGATGAGAGAAGGCCTTATCACGGTTGCGGTGGCTGTAAAGGGCGGAGCAGGAAAGCTTTCCGTTTACGCAAAAGCCGAAGGGCTTACCCCTGCAAGACTTGACATCGAAATTGAATAATCAAAGGGCGGAGAAGCAATGCTTCTCCGCCTTTTCGCAAAAAAGATAAAAAAGCTAAGAAAATCGGCAAAGATGACAAAAAAACTAAGGAATTTACAGTTTTTGTGTGTTATAATGATTGCAGGAATATTAACAGGAGGAGATTATATGAAAAAAATTGTATCAACCTTGCTCATTATATCTATGCTGGCATCCTTTTCTTTAGCAATTTCTGCGGAAACGGAAAAGGAATTAGATATACTTAAGCCTGACTTTAAAAATAATATTATGGTTTATGAAGATTGCATCAGATACAATACTAAAGACAGCTATTTCGGATTTAAGGCAGTTGACCTCACCGGAATAAAATCCATTGGAATCAGGGTGCTCAATACGTTTATAAGAGGCGCCGGAGAAAACGGAGATACTCTTGTTGTTAAGGCGGATGATCCCTTAAAAGGCGATGTGCTCGGATATATAGTTATGGCAGAAGCGGGAGAGCACATTTTCAAAACATCAATCTTTGAAACGGAGGGCGTTCACGATTTATACTTTGTTTCGCTTTACGGAGAAAACAGAGGAAATTCAAATTTATATGAAATAAACTTATATAAAGATGAGTATGTTCAGGACAAATCCGCCTGTGTACCGGACTCATATATTAAAGACCTTTATTCGGATACCTGGGCGGCAACAGATTCCTACGGAAGAAAGGTGGCAGACTATTGTGAAACCGGGGCTGTTAAAACCGACGGACGTGAAGTGGGAATTATGTACTGGAACTGGTTTGTTGCAGATACTGCTAAATACCGCGGAAGGGTTATTTCAGACGTATTAAAGGAACACCCCGAAGCAAGAGACGATTATTACCACGAAGCCTGGGGGAAGAACAATAAATATTTCTGGACAGAGCCGGTGCTGGGATTTTACGATTCCTATGACTACTGGGTATACCGTAAACACGCCGAAATGCTTGCAGTTGCAGGCGTCGATGTGATATTTACCGACTGTACAAATGCGGGATATACATTTACCGAGCCTCTTACAATTCTTGCAAAAGCTTTTCGTGATGCGAAAAGGACGGGAATTGATGTTCCGAAAATTTCGGTTATAGGCTCCCTTGGCCGCAGTAAATATGCATTTACCCAGCCTATGGCGATATATATGAATTTCTTTGTGGGAAACGATTATTCCGATATATGGTATTACCGCGACGGAAAGCCTATGATTTTTTCTACGGTATATAAAGCGGATACAAAGAAATATGCCAATGAAAAAGATACTGCACAGATGGATCTGGCGGAAGAAATACACGACTTTTTCACTTTCAGATATGCCGGGGCGTACAGAAA
>JAFVVU010000277.1 GCA_017502065.1 Clostridia bacterium
CATATGATACAATAAAAAAGTAAATTTTGGGGCAGGGTGAAATTCCCTACCGGTGGTAAAGCCCACGAGCCGCTCTCCTTGCGGTTGATCTGGTGAAATTCCAGAGCCGACGGTACAGTCCGGATGAAAAAAATTTACGCTTTATTAATAAAGCTATATATTTTTTGCCCTGTAATTTTCACAGGGCATTATTTTTTTAAGGAGAATTTATTATGAACAGGAAACTCAGAAAACTGACAGTGTGCGCAGTGTTTGCCGCCATATCAACCGTACTTATGTTTTTGAAACTGCCTTTACCCTTCTTACCACCTTACCTTACGCTTGATTTTGGTGACTTACCTGCTCTTATAGGTGCCTTCTCGCTTGGCCCCGTGTGGGGTGTTTTGATCTGCCTTGTCAAAAATCTCATTTGCCTTATTGAGACCACAACAGGCGGGGTCGGCGAGCTGGCGAACTTCTTGAACGGCGCATCCTTTGTATTTGTGGCAGGTATTATTTACAAATACCACAAAACAAAAAAAGGTGCTGTTATCGGTGCATTTGCAGGCACTCTCACAATGTGCATCGTAGGTTTTATTGTAAACATTTTTATCACATATCCGTTTTATTTCAGCATTATGTCAAAGGATGCGGTTATCGGAATGTACACTATGCTTTGTCCGTGGGCAAACACCCTTATAAAAGGGCTTTTAGTGTTTAACCTGCCGTTTTCCTTTGTGCGCGGAATTCTTCTTTCCGTTATTACAATGCTTGTTTATAAACGGCTTTCACCTATCATTAAAGGAAAGTAGTTGCAAGTTTTTTCCGTTTGTTATATAATAAGTATATACTCTTACAGTCGAGGTTTATTATGGAAACAATTGAAGGCGTAGTATACGAAATTATATATACAAACGAAGAAAACGGCTACACAATATGCGAACTTGAATGCGGCGAGGAATGCATTACTGTATGCGGTACCTTGCCGTTTATTCATATTGGCGACCATCTTACCGTTTCGGGGCAGTGGGTTACCCACCTTGAATACGGCGAGCAGTTTAAAGCGGTAAGTTTTGAAAAAGCAGTTCCGAAAGAATCGGAAAGCATTCTTCTTTATCTTTCGTCCGGTGCAATAAAAGGTGTGCGCGAGGCAACGGCAAAACGCATTGTGGACCGGTTTGGCGAGGATTCTCTTGATGTGATACAGAATTCTCCCGAAATGCTTTCTTCCGTGAAAGGCATTTCAAACAAGCTTGCTCTTTCAATCCACAATCAGTATTTAAGTCAGATTAATATCCAGAAAATAATTTCATATTTCAAAGGGTTTGATGTATCGGTAACGCTGGCGTATAAAATATACAAGCATTTCGGCGAAACCACTATTGAAACCATTTCCGATAATCCTTATGCAATGTGCGATATTGACGGCATAGGGTTTAAAACCGCGGATAAAATGGCGGAAAGTATGGGCGTGGCGCGCGATAATCCAAAACGTGTTGACGCCGCACTTGTGTATATCTTATCCGAATCCTTATCAGGCGGTCATACTTATCTTCCGGCTCCCGTTCTTGCCGAGCATGCAATGAATATGCTTGGCACGGATGAGAATTTTATATCCGCACATATTGCAGGGCTTCTTGTGTCCGGAAGGCTTAAAAAACGCACCTACGGCGAAGTGGATGCCATTTATCTGCCTGCATATTACACCGCCGAAATGGGCTGTGCATATATGCTTCCCGAGCTTGCAGATGCGGTTATAAAAGATAATATTAAAAATATAGATAAGAAAATTACGGCATTTGAAGAGAACAATTTCCCTCTTGCCGAAAAACAGCGGCAGGCTGTAAAATATGCGGCAGAAAATGCACTTACCGTAATCACGGGCGGCCCGGGTACGGGTAAAACCACTATTATAAACACCATTATTTCGCTTATGAAAAGCGAAAAGAAAACCGTTACCCTGTGCGCACCGACAGGACGTGCCGCAAAACGAATGAGCGAAACCTGTGATATGGAAGCAAAAACCATACACCGACTTCTTGAAATGGAATATTCGCTTGATTCGTCCAAGCTTGTGTTTAAACGTACGTCCACAAACCCAATCGAAACCGATGTTCTTATTGTAGACGAAGCGTCTATGATTGATATACTGTTGTTTTATAATCTGCTTAAAGCCGTGCCGCACGGATGCCGCCTTATTCTTGTGGGCGACTGCGACCAGCTTCCGTCTGTCGGAGCAGGAAATGTTCTGCACGACATTATTGACAGTGAGCGGTTCGGTGTTATTCGTCTTACGGAAATTTTCCGTCAGGCGAAAGAAAGTATGATTGTTGTTAATGCGCATAACATAAATTCGGGGATTTATCCCGAATGCAACGATAAATCGGGCGACTTTTTCCATATCAGAAGACAGATGCCGAAAGACGGAATTTCCGAAATTCTTGCGCTTGCCGAAAAGAGACTTCCAAAATTTCTTGGGGTTGATGCCCTGTCCGGAATTCAGATAATCACTCCGACAAAACGTGGTGAAATGGGCGCCATAAATTTAAATTCCCATTTGCAGAACGTGTTCAATCCGCCCTCCCACGATAAAAAGGAAATCAAGCGTGGTCAGCTTACCATCCGTACTGGCGACAAGGTTATGCAGGTGAAAAACAATTACGATATTGAGTGGACAACCACGTCTGATATTATCGGCAGTGGGATTTTCAACGGTGATATGGGAATTGTTGAGCATATTGATACCAAAAGCGGCATAATTGACATACTGTTTGACGGCGAGAAAAAGGTGGAATATCCGATTGAGCTGATTGACGATATTGAGCTTGCCTATGCAATAACCGTTCACAAGAGTCAGGGCAGTGAATTTACTGCCGTAATTATGCCGGTGTTTCCTGCGCACAAAAACCTGATGAGCAGAAACCTGTTCTACACTGCGGTAACAAGGGCAAAACGCCTTGTTGTTCTGGTCGGACGTGAGGATATAATTCAGTTTATGACCGATAACAACTATCAGGCGGAGCGCTACAGCGGACTTAAAAATCTTCTTTCGGGTGAAAATAATGGTATTTGATAAAATTCTTGATTTTCTGTTTCCGCCAAAATGCATTATTTGCGGAAAGCTGCTTGATAAAAATGCAGACAGCCTTCTCTGTGATGCTTGCGAAACAGAATATAAATTCAAAATAATTTGCTGCAGTAAATGTTCCGGTGCTATGACGGAAACCGAGCGGCCGGTTTGCTATACCTGCCGCGCGGCAAAAAGATATTTTGACGGTGCGGTATCCGCATCGCGATATACGGAAAATTTAAGAAAGGCAATTCACCGCTTTAAGTTTCGCGGCGAAGCCCATATGACAAAAACCCTTGCAGGTTTGATAGAATATGCTTTTATAAAATCGGGTGCAAAGGCAGAAGCCTTTGATTTTGTAGCAAGTGTGCCGCCCGATATGAAAAGATACCGCAAGCGTGGTTTTGACCATGCCGGACTTCTCGGGAAAGCGGCTGCCGAAAAGCTTGGGATTCCGTTTTACGATAATGCCGCTGTGAAAATAAAAAGCAATCTTCCGCAGCACAGATTAAATGCGCGGCAGAGAGCCTCCAATGTCCGAGGTGCATACAAAGTTGTAAAACCGGATGAAATTAAAGGTAAATCCATTCTTCTTATAGACGATGTTTTCACAACCGGCTCAACGGCAGGTGAAGTTTCAAGAATGCTCAAAAAAGCCGGCGCAAAATATGTGCTCGTGGCAACAATTGCAAAAACAGTACCGAAAATATAAAGTTTTATATTTTTCATAAATGAGGAGTTTGAAATGACTAAAAAACAACAATTATATTATCTGCTGGAGGGCTTTATCGATGGCAGATATGATGTACAGACATTTTGTAATACATTTGAAGATATATTTTACCCTGATATACCGAAAGATGAATTAACTGTATTTGAATTGTTAAAATTCAAAACTTTAGGAGATGCCGTTGTCAGATTTTCACCATTTAACGAAGATATTAAAGCATATCCGGGAACATATTGTACTGAAACGGAGATTGAAAATGCAATAAAATCTACTTACTATGAATTAATAGCTTGTAAATCGGAATAAATAAAAAACTCGCCATTTGGCGAGCTTTTTTGTTTTTATATTCCTAATGCTTTTTTAAGTACAG
>JAFVVU010000278.1 GCA_017502065.1 Clostridia bacterium
CCGGATATGCATTTATCCGTTCTTACTTCCGCCCCCAATATTGCGCTTGAGCTTATGCACGACAAGAACATTACAACAACAATTGTCGGCGGACAGATTTCAAATGAAAATATTGCAATTTCGGGAAGCAGCAGCATCGAATTCATAAGACACATCAACATTGACGTTGCTTTTATGGCAACAAGCGGATTTTCTCTTGAAACCGGTTTTACCACCGGTAATTCAAACGAAGCAGAGCTTAAACGCCAGATTATTAAAAAAGCCCGCAAGGTTATTATGCTTATGGACTCATCAAAGCTTGAACAGAATCTTATGTTCACATTTGCTACACTCAAAGATATAGACGTTATTGTAACGGACGGTCCACTGCACGAGAGTATTGTTAAAGCAGCAAACCGTGATAAAGTTCAAATAATATAATATGGAGGAAATAAAAATGAAAACAAAAGCAGTTCGTTTATACGGCGAAAATGATTTGAGATTAGAAGAATTCGAGCTTCCTGCAATCAAGGATGACGAAATTCTTGTTAAAATTATTTCTGACAGCCTTTGTATGTCTTCTTACAAAGCTGCTGTTCAGGGCGGAAAACACAAACGTGTTCCCGATGACGTTGCAGAAAATCCGATTATTATCGGTCATGAATTCTGCGGTGAAATCGTTGAAGTAGGTTCAAAATGGCAGTCTGAATGGAAAGTCGGAGACAAGTTCTCCATTCAGCCGGCTATCAACTATAAAGGAAGCCTTGCTGCTCCCGGATATTCTTTCAAAAATATTGGTGGAGATGCTACATATGCAATCGTTCCTTCTATGTTTATGGAAGAAAAATGTCTTCTCCACTATGAAAACGATTCATTCTTCTACGGCTCACTTGCTGAACCGATGAGTTGTATCGTTGGTGGTTACCACGCCAACTATCACACAACACCAGGTAAATATGTTCACGAAATGGGAACTGTTATAGGCGGTAACTGTGCAATTCTTGCAGGTGCAGGTCCGATGGGTCTTGGTGCTGCTGACTATGCTGTTCACTGCGACAGAAAACCATCACTTCTTGTTGTTACCGATATTGATGATGCAAGACTTGCAAGAGCAGCTGAAATTCTTCCGGTTGAAGTAGCTGCAAAAGAAGGCGTTAAACTTATTTATATGAATACTGCAACTTGCGCAGACCCCGTTGCTGAACTCAAAGCGTTAACAGGTGGTGCAGGATACGACGACGTATTCGTTTACGCTCCGGTTAAACCTGTTGTTGAGCAGGCTGATGCAATTCTTGGTAAAGACGGATGTCTTAACTTCTTTGCAGGTCCTACAAATCCGGAATTCAAAGCTGAATTCAATTTCTACAACGTTCACTATGCTTCAACTCATATTGTTGGAACAAGTGGCGGTAATACAGATGATATGCTTGAATCTATTGATATGATGTCCAAAGGACTTATTAATCCTGCCGCTATGATTACACACGTTGGCGGACTTAATGCAGTTCCTGAAACAACACTTAATCTCCCGAAAATTCCGGGCGGTAAAAAGCTTATCTATACACACGTTGATATGCCTCTTACAGCTATTGCTGATTTTGAAGAGCTCGGCAAAACAGACAAGTTCTTTGCTGACCTTGCTGAAATTGTTAAAAAGTCAAACAATCTGTGGTGTGCAGAAGCTGAAAAATACGTACTCGCAAACGCTAAGAAGATTTAATTTACAAGAAAGAAGGTTTTTTTGTGAGTTTAGAAAATTCATTTGACAAAGAACGTGCAGTATATCTTGCTCCGGCAATCCGTATGCTCACAGGCGGCGGTATAGTTAAGTTTGTACCCGGCTCAGATAAAGCAGATTTTGTTGTTGCTTCATATGACGATATCGAAGAGCAGTATTCCGCACTTGAATCAGTTATTAAAGATTACATTGCAACATCAGGAAATACTCCTAAAGCAGTTGCTGTAGAAAATCTTGGTGTATTCTGCTGCGCTGCAACAAAAGCAGAGGCTGACGAAATTGCATGTGCCGTTGCAGGAACCACTTATTCCCCCGCTGATGAACCTGCAGGATATAAACGAATTGCTGAAAAAATTGCAATCGTAACAGGTAGTGCACAGGGATTCGGTCTTGGTATTGCAGAAGAAATGCTTAAAGCCGGCGGTAACATTGTTATTGCTGACCTTAACTATGACCTTGCATCTTCTGTTTGCGAAAACCTTAAGAAAACTTACGGCAACCACGTTTTCGCAGCTAAGGTTGACGTTACTGATGAAGAATCCACAAAAGATATGGTTTTCGAAACTGTTCTCGAATTTGGCGGACTTGATGTGTTTGTAAACAATGCCGGAATTGCAAAAGCAGGTAATCTTGAAGAAATGACTCTTCAGACACTTGAGTTTACAACAAAAGTAAACTACTTCGCATATTTCCTTGGTACAAAATACGCGAGCCGTATAATGAAAATTCAGCACAGATTCAATAAAGATTATTATGCTGACATCATTCAGGTAAACTCCAAATCCGGTCTTTCCGGAAGCAACAAAAACTTTGCTTATGCCGGCAGTAAATTCGGCGGCATAGGTCTTACACAGAGTTTTGCTTTGGAGCTTGTTGAATATAACATAAAAGTTAACTCGGTTTGTCCCGGAAACTACCTTGACGGTCCCCTGTGGTCCGATCCTGAAAAAGGTCTGTTTGTACAGTACCTTCGTGCAGGAAAGGTTCCCGGCGCAAAAACAATTGCCGATGTTAAAGAATTTTATGAATCCAAAGTGCCTATGCACAAAGGATGTTACCCTGTTGATGTTGCCCGTGCAATTTTCTATTGCATGGAGCAGACCTACGAAACCGGTCAGGCAATTCCCGTAACCGGTGGACAAAATATGTTAAAATAAGATTTCTGATAAGGAGGAAAAAATTATGGCAACACCAGTAATTATGCCCCGTCAAGGGCAGTCAGTTGAAAGTTGTATCATAGGTAAATGGCATAAAGCCGTTGGCGACACAGTAGCTGTTGGCGATATCCTTTTTACATATGAAACAGACAAAGCAACTTTTGACGAAGAAGCAAAGGAAGCCGGCACAATGCTCGGAATTTTCTTTGAAGAAGGCGACGATGTTCCCTGTCTTACAACCGTTTGTGCAATCGGTAATGTAGGTGAAGACATCAGCGCACTCGCACCGGCAGGCGAAGAAGCAGAAGCAGCTCCTGCTGAAGAAAAGAAAGAAGACGCTCCTGCGGCAGCAGTAGCAGCGGTAGCTGCACCTGTTACAGCAGAACGCAAAGATAACGTGTTTATTTCTCCGAGAGCAAAAGCTCTTGCTGAAAAGCACAACGTTGATTACAACTTTGCAAATGGCACAGGTCCTAACGGCAGAGTTATCGAACGCGACATCCAGGCTATGATTGATGCAGGTCTTATGACAACACCGGCAGCTGCAGGTAACTACGATGCTTCAATCACAGGCACAGGTATCGGTGGAAGAATTTCTCTCGCTGACCTCAATGCTCCGGCTGCAGCAGCTAGTGAAACAGCAGAAGCTCCGGATATGGAATTTGAAGAAGTTAAACTTCCGACAATCCGTAAGGTTATTGCAAAATCAATGCATACTTCCCTTTCCACAATGGCTCAGCTTACTCTCAATACTTCATTTGATGCAAGCGGCATCATGCAGTACAGAAGCTTTGTAAAAGAGAACATGGAAAGACTTGGTCTTGCAAACATTACTCTCAACGACATCGTTCTTTATGCAGTATCAAGAACAGTTCTTAACCACAAAGATGCCAATGCTCATTTCTATGATGACAAAATGGTATTCTTCAAGAACGTTCATCTTGGTCTTGCTGTTGATTCACCGAGAGGACTTATTGTTCCGACAATCTTCAATGCAAACAAAAAATCTTTGAACGATATTGCAACAGAAGCAAAAGCTCTTGCTAAAAAATGCAAAGAAGGTACAATTACTCCTGACGAAATGACAGGCGGTACAATCACCGTTACTAACCTCGGAAGTTTTGGTATCGAAAGCTTTACTCCTGTTATCAATCCGCCGCAGACATGTATTCTCGGTGTTGATACAATCGAAACAAAGATTAAAGAAGTAAACGGTGAATACAAATACTACCCGGCAATGGGACTTTCACTTACATTTGACCACAGAGCTCTTGACGGTGCTCCCGCGGCTAAATTCCTTAAAGAATTAAAGCAGAATCTTGAAAACTTCTCGATACTGCTTGCAAAATAATAGGAGGCAATACAAATGGTTTATGATTTAATCGTATTAGGCGGCGGCCCTGCAGGATATCTGGCTGCAGAACGTGCAGGACATGCAGGTCTTAAAACCGTTGTAATCGAAAAGCGTAATCTTGGCGGTGTGTGCCTTAACGAAGGATGTATTCCTTCAAAAGCACTTCTCTACAGTGCTAAAATCTATGATTATGCAAGATTTAGCGAAAAATACGGTGTTACAACCACAGGTGCTACATTTGACCACGCTAAAGCTGTTGCAAGAAAAGAAAAAGTTGTTAACACTCTTGTTGGCGGTATCAAAGCTCAGATGAAAGCAAACAAAGTTACCGTGGTTGACGCTGAAGGTAAAATCCTCGGCAGAGATGCAGAAGGCTTTAAAGTTGCTGCAGGCGACACCGAATACGTTGGTAAGAAACTTATCATTGCTACAGGTTCAATGCCTATTCTTCCCCCTATCACAGGTGTTAAAGAAGGTCTTGAAACCGGCATGGTTCTTACAAACAGAGAAATTCTTTCTCTTGATGCCGTTCCCGAAAACCTCGTTATCGTTGGTGGCGGTGTAATCGGTCTTGAAATGGCATCCTACTTCAATTCAGTTGGAAGCAAAGTAACTGTTATTGAAATGCTTCCGAAAATTGCAGGCCCGACAGACAAAGAAATTTCTGATATTCTTCTTAAGAACTACCAGAAAAAAGGTGTTGATTTCAAACTCGGCTGCAAAGTTGTTGAAGTTACTAAAGACAGTGTAAAATACGAAACCGAAGGACAGGTTCTTGAAGTTAAAGCCGATAAAGTTCTTATGTCAATCGGAAGACGTGCTGTTACAGAAGGTATCGGTCTTGAAACAATCGGTGTTGAAACCGAAAGAGGCCATATCGTAACAGACAGATACTGCAAAACAAACGTTGCAGGTGTTTATGCTGCAGGTGACGTAAACGGCGTTTATATGCTCGCTCATGTTGCTTATCGTGAAGCTGAAGTTGCCGTTAACAACATTCTCGGCAAAAAAGACATTATGCGTTATGATGCAGTTCCGTCAGTTATCTATACAAATCCTGAAGTTGGTAGTGTTGGTATGACAGAAGATGCTGCTAAAGAAGCTGGTATCG
>JAFVVU010000279.1 GCA_017502065.1 Clostridia bacterium
ACCTGACGTACAGTAATGGCGTGAAGGTCAGCAACGGCATAAATACATTCGTATTCGTCCTGCATTTTAACCCAGTTCTGTATTGCGCCGGCATAGTTGCCGAGTGTCATCATACCGGTAGGCTGAATGGCACTGAAAATTCTTTTTTTCTCGTCCATTTCCACTCCTCCTTATAAAACTTCGGCAAGAAGTTTAATTGCAGTTTCAATTTTATCTTCCGCAACAAGTGAATAGTTAAGACGGAAGCTGCTGCATGGTTTATCCATATCAAGCATAAGTGTGTTACCTGCAACAAAAGCAACCTTGTTTGCAATTGCTTTGTTAAGAAGCTCTTTTGCATCGTAGCCTTCCGGCATTGTGTAAAGCAGGAACAGTCCGCCTTCGGGACGTGTGTATTTGCAGTAATCCGGGAAATATTTGTCCATTGCTTCAAGCATAAGACCGCATTTTCTGCCGTAAAGCTTACGGATTTTGGCAATATGCTCGTCAATTGAATATCTTGTCATATATTCAGCCGCCATCATCTGGTTGAGAACAGGTGTATGTACGTCGTTAACCTGTTTGAGCACAACAATTTTATCCATAATATCCTTGTGTGCTGTTACCCAGCCAAGACGAAGTCCTGCGGAAAGAATTTTTGAGAATGAACCGAAATAAAGAACGCGTCCTTCGGTATCAAGAGATTTTATTGTAACCGTTGGTTCGCCTGCAAAACGAAGCTCGCCGTATGGGTTATCTTCAAAAATAAGCACGTCATATTTTTTTGCAAGTTCAAGAAGTTTTTTTCTTTTTTCGTTTGACATGGTAATACCTGTCGGGTTCTGGAACGTTGCAATTGTGTATATGATTTTGATGTTTTCGGTTTTAAGAATCTCTTCAGTTGCTTCAAGGTCCATACCGTCGTCCTGCATCGGCACGCCAAAAAGCTTTGCTTCATAAGAACGGATGGAATTGAGTGTTCCGATAAATGACGGCTGCTCAACAATAATACCGTCGCCTTTGTTTATAAGCGCTTTAAGTGCAAGGTCAATTGCTTGCTGTGCACCGCTTGTGATAATTGTTTCGTCATATTCTTTGTGGCTGTCCACTTTGGCCATTCTGCCTTTAACGATTTCGCGAAGAGGTGTATAACCTTCTGTTACGCCGTACTGAAGACAGATGTGTGATTTTTCGGCTAAAAGCTCACTTGCAATTTCGGCAAGTTCCCTGCCCGGAAAGCTTTCCGGTGCCGGAGAGCCGCCTGCAAGGGATATAATATCCGCCTGCTCAAGAAATTTAAACATTGCTCTTATTGAAGAGCCCTGCATAGGTTTAACCCTGTCTGACATGTAATTTGTAAAATCCATTTATATCATCCTTTCATCATTCCTGCGAGTCGTATCCGAAGCTTTTCATAAGGTAGTTATTGTTACGCCAGTCGTCTTTAACCTTAACCCAAAGCTCAAGGAATACTTTTTTCTCAACCATTTCTTCTATATCGACCCTTGCCTTAGCGCCGATTCTTTTAAGCATCTCGCCTTTTTTACCAATTATAATTCCTTTATGCGAATCCTTTTCGCAGTATATCGTAGCCTGAATATTAACAATTCCCGGCTCTTCTTTGAAATCGATAATTTCAACGGCTGTGCCGTGCGGAATTTCCTTATCAAGAAGATTAAGCATCTTTTCCCTTATGATTTCCGATGCCATAACACGCTCGTTAACGTCGGTCACGGTATCGCCGTCATAAAACTCCGGTCCTTCGGGAAGAAGCTTTTCAATTTCGGAAATCAAAAATTTAACGCCGCTGCCTGTTTTTGCAGAAAGCGGAACAGTTGCCGCAAAATCCATCATTTCATTGAATGCAACAATCTTTTCGGGTATTGTATCTTTTGCCACTGCGTCAACTTTGTTTATAACAAGAATTGCGGGAATACCCTCGGCTTTTATATTTTCAATAATCTCACGTTCCTTATCGGTAACGTCACGCCCTGCGGCGGTAACAAACA
>JAFVVU010000280.1 GCA_017502065.1 Clostridia bacterium
CATACCGCAGCCGTTTGCAATACGCTGTTTTCTGCTTGCGTTTATTATGCCGGGGTTTTGTCTTTCTTTCGGCGTCATTGAAAGGATAATTGCTTCTGTTCTCGAAAGCTGATTATCATCAATATTTACATTGCCGAGTGCTTTTGCATTGACACCGGGCATCATACCGATTATCTGCGAAAGAGGACCCATATTCTTTATCTGTCCAAGCTGAACAAGGAAATCTTCAAGATTAAACTGATTCTGACGCAGGCGTTTTTCCATTTCAATAGCCTGCTTTTCATCAAATGCTTCCTGTGCTTTATCAATAAGGGTAAGCACGTCGCCCATTCCGAGTATGCGGGATGCCATTCTGTCTGGATGGAAGACCTCAAGGTCGGAGATCTTTTCGCCCATACCGGCATATTTGATGGGTTTTCCTGTTACGGCTCTTACAGAAATTGCCGCACCGCCTCTTGTATCACCATCAAGTTTTGTAAGAACAACACCTGTAATATCAAGCTGCTCGTTAAAGCTTTCTGCAACATTGACCGCATCCTGACCTGTCATTGAGTCAACAACAAGAAGAATTTCTTTGGGGTCAACAGCCTGTTTTATGTTCTGCAGTTCTTCCATAAGCTCTTCATTTACATGAAGACGACCTGCGGTATCTATTATAACAAGGTCATTTCCTTTTGTCTCAGCATGCTTTATTGCCTGACGCGCAATATCAACAGGGTCGTTATTGCCCTCTATCGTAAACACCGGAATATCGAGTCCTGAGCCGACAATCTGCAACTGTTTTATTGCTGCCGGTCTGTATACGTCACACGCTACAAGGAGCGGACGTTTTGTTTTCTGTTTGCGGAGCTGTGCCGCTATTTTACCGCTTGTGGTGGTTTTACCGGCACCCTGAAGACCAACCATCATAATAACCGTTGGCGGTTTTGAAGAAAACTCAATTTTTGCTTCGGTCTCACCCATAAGCTTAACAAGCTCTTCACGAACAATTTTGATTATATGCTGTGCCGGTGTAAGGCTTTCAAGAATTTCTGCACCTACTGCTCTTTCCGAAACAGCCGCCGTAAAGTCTTTAACAACTTTATAGTTAACGTCTGCTTCAAGAAGTGCCATTCTTATTTCACGCATTGCCGATTTAACATCAGCTTCCGTAACCTTACCTTTATTTTTAAGTTTTTTAAAAGCATCCTGCAATTTATCCATTAAATTATCAAATGCCATAATATCTCCTTAAACACGAATGTCTGACAAATCAGCTATTACCTTTTTAATCGTTTCGGACTTTTTAACCTCTTCTAAAGGTAATATGCTTTCTAAATTCTTTTTTATGTCATCAATCTGATTATTTATCTGATAAAACTTATCTGCAAGTTCAAGTTTCTCTTCGATTTCAGTTATAATGTTTTCCGCTTTTTTAAGTGCATCACGCACGCCCTGTCTGCTAATTCCAACTTCGGAAGCTATTTCGGCAAGCGACAAATCGTCATTATAATAATAATCCATTATCTCAAACTGTCTTTCGGATAAGATACTTCCGTAGAAATCAAGAAGTATGGAAAAGTTTAAATCTTTACTCATTTAATCACCTGTAAAGTAAATCACTTTACACATTATACTATAGTTTTTTACACTTGTCAATAGTAAAAATAAAAAAAGAGTGGTTTTTTCCACTCTTTTTCAGATGTTATTGATTAAGTATTCTTCCCATAATGACTGCTGCTTCCGCTCTTGTAATGTTGCCAAGCGGATTTACCGTACCGTCCGGGTTACCTTTAACTATTTCTTCATCTACCATTGATGCTATATGCTCCGCAGCATAGTCAGCAATGATACCATTATCGGTAAATGAACTGAGTATTCTTGAACTGTCGGCAACACCAATCATTTCAAGCATTTTCATTCCACGGGCGCATATTGTCATTGCATCCTGTCGGGAAATTCCCTCTTCTGGGTTATATACTCCTCCTCCGCTACCAAGAAGAATTCCTGCTTTTCTGCCAGCAAGAATTGCATCTGCATAAAATGCATTTTTGTCAACGTCATCAAACTGTGTAACTCCGTTTGTATCGGAAATACCAAGAGTATTCATAAGAAAATATGCAATTCGCCTCGGGTGATATTACGTTCCGGTGAGAATAAATTTGCACCCGTATCGTTTACAATTCCTTCTTTGCCAAGCATTTCAATTGCATCCCTTGCCCATTCTACAGTGCCAAGGTCATCATATTTTGGAAGCGAAAGCGCGTTTACATCAAGTTCATTATTAGGTGTTATTTTATACAGAATTGTCTGGAACTTTTCAAGGTCAACTGTAAATACAGAGCCTTCGCTGCTGATTTCTTTCGCATCGCCATTGATTACGGTACCTGTAAAGCCTTCAACCTTAACCTTGCCATTATAGCTTGTAAGGTCCACTTTAGCTGTTAGCGGTTCAAGACCCATATTTCTTACAACCATATAGATTTCACCATCTTTAAGCCAGCTGTAGTAGTGATATTTCTTTTCCGTGAGGCTTTCGTTGTATTTCGGCGAGTTTTTATCAAAGAAATGGTCATATATTTCCGCAAGCT
The DNA here is from genome assembly GCA_017502065.1 of Clostridia bacterium. Taxonomy (GTDB): domain Bacteria; phylum Bacillota; class Clostridia; order RUG12999; family RUG12999; genus RGIG4103. The sequence goes on from JAFVVU010000280.1 coordinate 2,571, forward strand.
CGCCACTGTCTTTTATCTGTTTATAGCCCTCCCAAACCTCTTTATTGGAATACATATCCATTTTACCTGTGAGGTTGTCAAGGTCTGCTTCAAATGTAAGACCATAAAGTCCTATACCATTTGCGCCGGCAAGTACTGCCTGATATATCTGATGACGTGCGTCATTTGCAGTTTCAAGTTGATATTGTTTTCCGTCCACCGAATACATTTTATATGTTCCCTGAATTACATACACAGGTTTTGTGCCGTTAACTGTATCTATCGCCACAGCAGTTCGTTCCCCTACCCATGTAGGAATTTTATTTTCTGTCATCGGGTATGGGTCAATTACAAATACATCGGCATTTTTTGAAGTATACAAATACGGATTTTTAACCTGACCCAATGTTTCAAGAACATATACAGGATGATAGTCGTCAATGGCTCTTATTTCAATATAGCTTTGTTTGAGCCAGTGTAACATTTCTTCATATGTTTTTACAGTATGGTTGCTTCCTATAGCGAGTGATGGCTCATCCATAATCATCCATGCAAATACTGCCGGATGATCTTTAAATGTGTTTACAATTTCTCTTGTTTTTTCAAGCATTGTCGGATGTCCTGCCGGATTGCTGTAGAGTGCAACCGAAACCATAAGCCCGTTTTCTTGTGCCTTATCAAGCATTTTCTGTATGTTATCCATATCGTTTGTATAGCCTATGGGTCTGGAATAGGACCTCATGACATTAACGCCGATTTCACCGGCAAGAGGCATATAATCTTCAATGGTTTCATATGCAATATACGGATGGAACGGTTTTCCGTCTTTCATATATGTACCATCAGCCGCAAGAGCACCCGGTCTGTTATATCTGTAAATTTCGTTTGTTTTTACAGGTGCAAGAATGGTACCTTCCGCTGCTTTATATGTTGCTTCCAGAATGTAAGGACGCTTCATTTCTTTCATTGTCATTACGTCAAATTCCCACACTGTATTTCTTTTTGCAGGAACTGTTCCTGATGAAAGAACTGTATTTCCGTCTTTTATTTTAAAATCAACATATGCCCCTTCAGGGATAGGTTTTTTTGAGTTGTCAATCTGTGCAGTTGCAGTTCCCGTTCCATGTTCTGTATAGAAGAAGGTATCGGATTCAAGATTCATAAGTTCTTCCATATTTTCAATGGGCCCAAAGGTTACATCATCAAAATATATTTCCCCTGCGCCACGGAGTCGAAGCAAAAGACCGATTCTTGTGGTAAGAGTATTTACGTTGAACACAAAATTGATTTTATGCCATTCGTTATCATTAAACAGAAAGTTTCCTGATGCCATTTCTCCGGCGCCGGCAGCCGTTTTATC
>JAFVVU010000281.1 GCA_017502065.1 Clostridia bacterium
ACGGCATTGATGCCGAAATTGAAGTTTTCGGACTTATGAACATATGGCTTGGCGACGAAGGCTTTGACGGACCCGAAACAGATTTCCCCGATGCGATCCGCATACGCTATTTTGACGAAACGGACGGATGCTATAAATATATGCACAGTTCTGCAGACATTGAAAACTATATCAAAGCGCTTGAAAAATATTTCATTGAAACAGGCGTTATCGACAAAGTTCTTGTTGCGGCAGACGAGCCGGGCGATGTTGAAAAATACCGCAAAAGCCTTTCAAAAATAAAGGAAATTGCGCCAAGTTTTAAATTCAAAGCGGCTCTTAACCACACCGAATTTTTAGATGAATTTTCCGGCGAGGTTACGGATATTGTTCCGCTTTTAAACTGCGTTTCAAGGCAGTGGGATTCACTTAAAAAGCATATGGAAAACCGCACCGACAGAACACTCTGGTATGTGTGCTGCACACCGGCATATCCGAATACATTTATCGGTTCTGCGCTTGCAGAATCACGTCTTATCCCGATACTTACACATTTTATGGGGTTTGACGGGTTCCTCCGCTGGAACTACACTGTGTGGCCCGAAAACCCACGCGAGCGACTCAGCTATAAAGCGCCGAACTGGAGCGCAGGCGATACAAACTTTGTATACCCGTCCCGCAGCGGCGATGTGCTTCTTTCACTCCGCTATAAATGTTTAAAACGCGGACTTGAAGATTATGCACTTCTTGAAATGGCAAAAGAAAAGGGAATAAACCTTGACGAAATTTATGATAAGGTAATAAAAACCCGCAATATTTCCGATTTTGATTTACCTGTATCACTTAAAAAACCGGAAGAGCTTTTCAGCATAGATTATAACGATTACGAAGAAATGAGAAACCTCATTTTTGATGCACTGGAGGGGTAAAAATGTTTGATATTACAATATTAAATGCAGGAACAAAACACCCTTACGGTGATAACACAAGCTCCCTTAAAAAGCTTGACTGGAACGTTAAGGATGCATCCTTTATCGGATGTAAAAATGATGCCGTTTATTTTCAGGTTGCGGTAAATACAAAAGAAACTGCCGCAATTTCAATAGGCGAAGACCCGATGTTTTCATATAACGGCGATGTGCCGCAAATCCGTGCAGCTGCGGAGATTGAAGGCGGACTTGACATAAGCCTTTCCCTTATCGGCTACAACGTGGACGACGACGGCACGGAAAAACCCGACATCATTTTAAACGACAAGTCGGCGCATATGTATAAAAATAAACCGCAGTTTATCTGGGTTGAAATAAATGTCCCGAAAGATGCCGAAAAAGGCATATATAAAGGAAAAATTAAGTTTTATGAACACCGCATGTTTGAAGATGAGGTGCTTACCGAAACACTCACCTTTACAATAGATGTCAAAAACGTTGTTATGCCGTCCGCAGGCGAACAGAAATTTTATCTTGACCTGTGGCAGCACGCGTCCAACATTGCCCGTAAACACGAGGTAGACTACTGGTCCGACAAGCATTTTGAAATACTGGAAAAATACATTGCCACAATTGCGGAGCTTGGTCAGAATGCAAT
>JAFVVU010000282.1 GCA_017502065.1 Clostridia bacterium
CCGCAAGGAACATTTATCATCAACGGAGCCGAGCGTGTCATAGTGTCTCAGCTTGTTCGTTCTCCGGGTCTATATTATTTGTACGATCTTGACAGAAGCGGTAAAAAGCTGTTTTCTTCAACATTCATTCCAAACAGGGGTGCATGGCTTGAATATGAAAAGGATTCTTCCGATATTATGTCAGTAAGAATTGACAAAACAAGAAAAATGCCGATTACAGTTCTTATAAGAGCACTTGGCGTTACAACCGATGCCGAAATTATTGAAATGTTCGGTGAAGATGCAAAAATTCTTGCTACAATAGAAAAAGACCCGATTAAAAACGGTGAAGATGCACTTATGGAAGTGTACAGAAAAATCCGTCCGGGCGAACCGCCGACAGTTGAAAGCGCACAGACACTTATTAATAATATGTTCTTTGACGCAAAACGTTATGACCTTGCGCACGTTGGAAGATACAAAGTTAATAAGAAACTCGCTTTTGCATCACGTGTTGTAGGCTTTACGCCTGCAGAAGCTGTTATCAATCCTGAAACAGGTGAAATCATTGCAGGCGTGGGCGATATCATCACCCGCGAAATGGCAGCTGAAATGGATGCATGCTCTCTCAACAGAGTTGTTATTGATATTGACGGCGAAAAGGTTGTTGTTTTCTCCAACAATACAGTTGATATTACAAGATTTGTTGAAGAAGATCTTTCCGATTTAAATATAAAAGAAAGAGTATACTATCCTGCTCTTAAAGAAATTCTTGATAACGTTACTGAAGAAACAGACCTTGTACACGAAATCAAGCGTAATCTTGATAATCTTATTACAAAACATCTGTCAACTGAAGATATTATGGCATCTATCAACTATTTTATGAATCTTCAGTACACACTTGGCAATACAGACGACATTGACCATCTTGGCAACAGAAGACTCCGCTGCGTAGGCGAGCTTCTCCAGAACCAGTTCAGAGTTGGTTTTGCAAGAATGGAACGTGTTGTTAAAGAAAGAATGATAATTCAGGACCTTGATGTAGCATCTCCGCAGAACCTTGTTAACATAAGACCTGTTGTTGCTACAATCAAAGAATTCCTCGGTTCTTCACAGCTTTCACAGTTTATGGACCAGACGAACCCGCTTGCTGAGCTTACTCACAAACGTCGTCTTTCCGCACTTGGACCGGGTGGTCTTTCCCGTGACCGTGCCGGATTCGAAGTTCGTGACGTTCACTACTCTCACTACGGAAGAATGTGTCCTATCGAAACTCCTGAAGGTCCGAACATCGGTCTTATCAGTTCACTTGCTACTTATGCCTGCATCAACGAATACGGATTTATTGAATCTCCGTACAGACGTGTTGATAAAGAAAAAGGCATCGTAACAGATGAAATTGTATATATGTCTGCCGACGAAGAGGACAACTATATTGTTGCTCCGGCAAACGAACCTCTTGACGAAGAAGGTCATTTCATTAAACCGAAAGCGACTGTCCGCGTCAGAGAAGAAATTATTGAAGTTGAATCCGACAAGGTTGACTTTGTTGACGTATCTCCGCGTCAGTTCGTTTCCGTTGCTACAGCAATGATTCCGTTCCTTGAAAACGATGACGCCAACCGTGCACTCATGGGTTCAAACATGCAGCGTCAGGCAGTACCGCTTCTTAAAACCGATTCTCCGATTGTCGGCACAGGTATGGAATATCGTGCGGCTAAAGACTCCGGTATAGTTGTGGTTGCAGAAAACGGCGGAACAGTTTCCAAAGTTTCTTCAAGCGAAATTGTTGTTCTTGAAGATTCCGGCGAAACAAAAACCTACAAGCTTACAAAGTTTATGCGTTCTAACCAGGGTACCTGCATGAACCAGAAACCTATTGTAAATAAAGGCGACAGAATTGAAGCCGGCGACGTTATTGCCGACGGTCCTTCAACTCATAACGGTGAGGTTGCTCTCGGACGTAACATTCTTATGGGATTTATGACATGGGAAGGTTACAACTACGAGGATGCTATTCTCATCAGTGAAAAACTTGTTCACGACGATGTATTTACATCAATCCATATAGAAGAATACGAATGTGAAGCACGTGATACAAAACTCGGTGCTGAAGACATTACCCGCGACATTCCGAACGTAGGTGAAGATGCTCTTAAAGACCTTGACGAAAGAGGTATTATCCGCATCGGTGCTGAAGTTCGTCCGGGAGATATTCTTGTTGGTAAGGTTACACCGAAGGGTGAAACCGAGCTTACTGCAGAAGAAAGACTTCTTCGTGCAATCTTCGGTGAAAAAGCACGTGAAGTAAGAGATACTTCACTTCGCGTACCTCACGGTGAATCCGGTATTATTGTTGACGTTAAAGTGTTTGAACGTTCCAAAGGTGACGAAATGGCACCGGGCGTTAACCAGCTTGTACGTTGCTATATTGCACAGAAACGTAAAATTTCTGTTGGTGATAAAATGGCGGGTCGTCACGGTAACAAGGGTGTTATCTCCAGAATTCTCCCTGTTGAAGATATGCCTTTCCTCCCCGACGGTACTCCGCTTGAAATCGTGCTTAATCCTCTCGGCGTTCCGTCACGTATGAATATCGGTCAGGTACTTGAAGTGCATCTTGGTTATGCAGCAAAAGCGCTTGGCTGGAAAATTGCAACACCGGTATTCGACGGCGCAAACGAAGAAGATATTGCAAATGCACTTGAAAAAGCAGGCTACAGCCGCGACGGTAAAACCGTTCTTTACGACGGACGTACAGGTGAACCGTTTGACAACAGGGTAACAGTAGGTTACATGTACATCCTTAAACTTGCCCATCTTGTTGACGATAAAATCCACGCCCGTTCAACAGGTCCTTACTCTCTCGTTACTCAGCAGCCACTTGGTGGTAAAGCTCAGTTCGGCGGACAGAGATTCGGGGAAATGGAAGTTTGGGCTCTTGAAGCGTACGGCGCAGCTTATACACTTCAGGAAATCTTAACGGTTAAATCCGACGACGTGGTTGGTCGTGTTAAAACTTACGAATCCATCGTTAAAGGCGATAATGTTCCTACTCCGGGTGTTCCTGAATCGTTCAAGGTTCTTATTAAAGAACTTCAGTCTCTTGCACTTGATGTTAAGATTCTTGACGATAAAGGCGAGGAAATTGAACTTAAAGAGGATGAGGATGACGATATTCCGCAGGCAGCTCCGTCTCTCCTCAAGAGCATTTCCGAAAACTCCGAAGATATGGAAAGCTTCCTTACACCAATTGATGAGGATAGCGATGAGGATTTCGACACATTCGATATTGATGACGAGGATATCGTTATTGATGTTGAGGATTCCGATGCATATGTGGTTTCAGATATGCTTGACAATCCGGACGAAATCAGCGCTTTGGACTCAGCCGACATATTCGGCTCCGATGAATTTTAAGAATTTGGGTTAGTGAGGAGATAAGATAATGTTAGAGTTTAATAATTTTGATGCTATACGCATCGGGTTGGCATCTCCCGAGAAAATCAGAGAATTATCCCGCGGGGAAGTTAAAAAACCCGAAACAATCAACTACAGAACACTCAAACCGGAACGCGACGGTTTGTTCTGCGAAAAAATATTCGGACCAACAAAAGACTGGGAATGTCACTGTGGTAAATATAAAAGAATCAGATATAAAGGTATCGTTTGTGACCGATGCGGCGTTGAAGTAACAAAATCAAAAGTACGTCGTGAAAGAATGGGTCATATTGAGCTTGCAGCTCCGGTATCTCACATCTGGTACTTCAAAGGTATCCCCAGCAGAATGGGACTTATCCTCAATATGTCCCCGCGTATGCTTGAAAAAGTTCTTTACTTTGCAGCATATGTTGTAATTGATCCGGGCAGAAGCGATATGCAGAAAAAACAGATTCTTTCTGAAAAAGAATATCGTGATAATATTGAAAAATACGGTGCAAACGGTTTCCGCGCAGGTATGGGTGCGGAAGCTATTAAAGAGCTTCTTGCTGAAATTGACCTTGACGTAATGTCTGCTGAGCTTTATGAAGAAATGGAAACAGCTCAGGGTCAGAAAAAAGGCAGAATTGTTAAAGTTCTTGAAGTTGTTGAAGCTTTCAGACAGTCAGGCAACCGTCCTGAATGGATGATTATGGATGCAATTCCGGTAATTCCGCCGGAAATCCGTCCTATGGTACAGCTTGACGGTGGCAGATTTGCAACATCTGACCTTAACGACCTGTACCGCAGAGTTATCAACAGAAACAACCGTCTTAAAAGACTTCTTGAACTCGGCGCACCGGATATCATCGTAAGAAACGAAAAGAGAATGCTGCAGGAATCTGTAGACGCTCTTATCGATAACGGCAGACGCGGCAAACCTGTAACAGGTCCCGGAAACAGACCGCTTAAATCCCTTTCCGATATGCTCAAAGGTAAACAGGGTCGTTTCAGACAGAACCTTCTCGGTAAACGTGTTGACTATTCAGGTCGTTCCGTTATCGTTGTAGGACCGGAACTGAAAATTTATCAGTGCGGACTTCCGAAAGAAATGGCACTTGAGCTGTTCAAGCCTTTCGTTATGAAAAAGCTTGTTAACGACGGCGGTGCTCATAACATAAAAAATGCTAAGAAAAAAGTAGAACGTGCGGACGAAACAGTATGGGATGTACTTGAAGAAATTATCAAAGAACATCCGGTACTCTTAAACCGTGCTCCTACACTTCACAGACTGGGTATCCAGGCGTTCGAACCGGTACTTGTTGAAGGTCGTGCAATAAGACTTCATCCTCTTGTATGTACAGCTTACAACGCCGACTTCGACGGTGACCAGATGGCTGTTCACGTGCCGCTTTCCAACGAAGCGCAGATGGAAACCAAACTGCTGATGCTTTCGCCCAACAACATCTTTTCGCCTGCCAACGGTAAACCGATCGTTTCCCC
>JAFVVU010000283.1 GCA_017502065.1 Clostridia bacterium
AGGTCGCCGGTAACGTAATCGTCCTTTGCAAGAGCCGTAAATCCGCCGAAAAGCGTACAGAACAGCGATAAAACAAGGATAACGGATAATAGTTTTTTTACTTTCATTTTTAAAGTCCTCCTGCACAATGGTTTTATATGTTACTTTCATTATAAAATAAATTTCTGCAGATTAATATGTAATATGTCACATATTTTTGGTAATATTCTGCCGCAGTAAAATAAAAAAGAGGACAAAACAAATTTTCTGTCCTCTTTTTTTCTGTCCTCTTCTTTTGCGTATTAATTTATGGTTTATATGTTCTGTGCATTTAATGCGTTTATGTTCGTGGAAGAATTCTTGACATAATCACTGCAGCTTCCGCTCTTGTTGTGTTTCCGAGCGGATTTACAGTGCCATCAGGATTTCCTTTTACAATGCTTTCGCGTACCATTGCCGCAATGTGTGCCGCCGCATAATCAGCGGTAAGACCTGCATCGGTAAACTGCTCAAGCTCTACGGTTCTGTCAGTAGAATCTATAATACCTTTTACGGCAAGTCCTCTTGCACAAATTGTCATAAGGTCCTGACGGGAAATGTGTTCTTCGGGATTGTATTTGTTATCCCCAACGCCGTTTAAAATTCCTGCCGCACGACCTATTGCAATTTCCTTTGCATAATGAGCATTTGGGTCAACATCGGCAAAATTCGGCGTGTCTGCACCTTCTGTAAGACCAAGTGTTCTTATAAGGAACATTGCAAAATCACCACGGGTAATGTTTGTGCCGGGCTCGAAAGTATGCTCGGTAATATCGTTTGAAATACCTTCGGAGAAGGTTGTCATAATAGCATCTTCTGCCCAGTCAAATCCTGCAAGGTCATCATATTTCGGTAAAGCGAGTGCGGAGATATCAATTTTTTCATCCGGTACAAGCTTATACATTGAAACAAGCTGCTCTTTCATATAAACTTCAAATGTGCCGTTTCCGGTAATGGTTTTCGGTGTGTTTCCGTTAATAAGTGTTGCGGTATATCCGCCAATTTTAACTCTGTCATTTATGGATGAAAGGTCAATTTTGATTGTATTTGCTTTCGGCTGGCGGTTCATTACCATAAGATAAATATCGCCGTTTTCATGCACCCACGATTCGTACATAATTTCGCCGCTTGAAAATCTATTGAAGGTCGGATGTTTGTCAAGTGCGTAATAATCAAACATTTCGGCAAATTCGCCCGATTCAGTAGCCTTTTTTATGCCCGGCCAGCTGTCTGTTTCGTGTAAATACCAGCTTATGCGAGTGTCAGCAAATCCGAAATATCCGAACCCGTATGCACCGTGGTACATTGCCTGATAAACCTGCATTCTTATACCGTCGCCTGTCGGAAGATAATCATCGTTTGTACCGCCGTAGCAGAATGCCTGAACAACAGGGATAACCGGTTTGTTGTAATGTGATGCTTCGCCGGCAAGTTTTGCTGCTGTTTCCGGTACCCACGCAAGTCGTTCCGGACTTCTCGGGTACGGGTCGGTTTCAAGAACGTCACAATATCTTATTGTATACGGATAGTTTTCCATTGAGTTATCAAGTGTGGTAATCGGATGGAACGGGTCAATCTGTCTTATTGCAATATATGATTCTTTAAGCCAGTACATCATTTCATCACGAAGTCTGATTCGTTTTGTAGTTCCGTAATGTGTAAGCGGTTCGTCAAGAGTTTTCCACGCAAATATTGCCGGATGGTCTTTCCATTTTCTTACAAATTCAAGCTGTTCATCGCGAATGTCGGGATGTGCCGCCGGAACTGTGCTGTAAAGGTTAACAAGAAGATATATTCCTTTGGAAGAAAGGTCATCAAGATATGCTTTTATTTCCGCATCCTTCATAGTGGAAAAGTTTTTCCAGGAACGTGTTACCGTAACACTGCCTTCTTCAAGAACAGATTTGCCGCTTTTTTGTTTAAGTTCAATTCCTTCGTACGGCTGATATGCTTCAACCGGAAGAATTAAGTTGCCGTTAATATCGCGGATAAGTCCGTCATCACCAATTGATTTCGGTCTGTCGCAGCGGTAAACCTCTTCGGTTTTTGTTTTGCGAAGGGGAGTGCCGTCAGCCGCAGTATATGTAACATCAACGGTATAGCATTTCCATTCTTCTGCCATAAGATTTACGTCATATGTATATGTTGTAACTCTTTCGGTGGGGATATTCTTTTCGTCAATAACCTTGTCGCCGTCTTTAAGCTTGAAGTTTACATAGCTTCCGACTTCAATAGGTTCGATTTTGTTATTGAATTCAGCGTAAATAGAGTTTGTGCCGTTTTCCGTATATGAAAATGTGTCTTTGGATGTAACCGTCCATGCGCTGCCGCCTGCACTTCTTGCAAGACGAACATTATCAAAATAAAGCTCGCCGCTTCCCTGAAGTCGGAAATATACGCTTAATGTATCTGTACCCTCGCCAATCATAAAGGTGTGTTTTATTTCGTGCCATTCGTTGTCGTCAAAAATATATGTATCGGATGCGCCACCGCCGGTACCTTCTTTGATACCGTCAATGGTTTTGGACATTTCAGTTTTGAAAAATGCACCCTTTGCCTGCTCATGAGTCACAATTTTAACCTGTGCAGAAAGTATGTATTCGGCATTTGCAACGAAATCACCGGTTGTAAAAGTTGTGCTTATCCACGGGTTTGACTGGTAATTGTCATTTTTGATACCAAGGCTGTATTTGCCTTCGTAAACATTTTCGGGATTAGCATTTACAAACGCATAATCGCCCCAGTTGCCCTGACGGATATATCCTTCAAGTCCGTCTTTTGTGGCATTTAAAATTTCAAATCCGGGGTTCGGAAGAATATTTTCGTTTTCGTCCATATATGCAATTTCGCCTGCATCTTCAGCCTGCTTTGCAACAGCCCATTCATAAACGTCGTTAAGCTGTTTTTCAAGAGCTTCTTTTGCGGCAATTCTTTCTTCGTCATATGCACCCACAAGGGATACGTCGTCCCAGTAAACTTCCCCTGTGCCGTTAAGACGGAGTCCCACTTCAATTTTAGTAGTATTTGAAGGAGCTGTAAAAGTAAAATTAACCTCGGACCATTTGTTTTTTGCTACACCGTTCAGGGATTGTGATGCAACACTGTCGGTTTTGTTTCCGTCGTCATCAAAGAAAGAAAACTGTACAAGCGGTCCGGATGTCGGGTCGTAGGAAATAGGATATATGTATCCTGTAAACTTATATTCCGCACCTGCTTTAACCCCTTCTACCGTCTGTACAGACATGCGGAGTTTTGTGTCACCTTCAACAAGCTGGCGAAGTGACATTACACCGCTTTTGTGGTGCTCAGTCGGACCGGGAAAATAAACCTGTGTCCAAACCTTGTTTGCTGTGGCGTTGGACTCAAAATCTCCGTTTTTGAGAAATTCAATTTCGTCACCTTTTGCTGCAAGTGCAAAAACGCCGCTTGATAAAATAAGTGTCAGAGTAAGTAAAATGCTTATAAACTTTTTCATTTGCCGCACCTCTCTTTTTTATTCATACTTTAATGATACAAAATTTTGATAATATTTTCAATGTATAATATTAACAATAAGTTGGATAAAATTAAGATGATAAAGTTAAAGTTTGTGATTTTTTACAAAATAAATAAACAGATTTAGGCAAAATGGATAAAGAAAGGGGGGGACTGAGGGAAAGCAGGCTATTCGCCCGTCGGGCTTTTTGTAAATCTTTCTTCGGGTTATCGCTACGCGCCTCTTGCGGTTACCAAAATAATCTGCGGATGC
>JAFVVU010000284.1 GCA_017502065.1 Clostridia bacterium
CACTGCACAAAATGCGGTATAATTAAAGCATGATAAATTTTTAACAACCTTTTGGTTGTATGCGAAAGGACAATGAATTATGAATTTTGAACTTATGCATCCGGCTGACCAGATTGTAACAATTATGGAACGTATTTATGCTTGCGGAATGACAACAACTTCCGGCGGCAATCTTTCTGTTATTGACGAAAACGGCGATATCTGGATTACACCGGGTAGTGTTGACAAAGGTTCCCTTACACGTGACGATATCGTTCGCGTTACTCCCTCGGGCGAAATTATCGGTAAACACAATCCGTCCTGTGAGCTTCCGTTCCACTCACTTCTTTACAAAACACGTCCCGACATTAAAGCAATACTGCATGCACATCCCCCGGCTCTTGTTTCCTACAGTATTGTGCGCAAGGTTCCAAACAGCAAAATTCTTTCAAATATTTCTTCCGTTTGCGGAAAAATCGGCGTTGCCGGCTACGACATTCCGGGTAGCATAAAACTTGGCGAAAACATTGCAAAAGTTTTCACTGATACTGAAATCAATACTGTTATGATGGATAACCACGGTGTTGTTGTTGGTCACAATTCACTTTTCAGAGCTTTTATGGCTTTTGAAACCTTTGAATACTGTGCAAGACTTGAAATCAATTCACGAATTGTCGGTACTCCGCGCGTGCTTTCCGATAAAAACATTGAAGCTTACGAAACAAAGGTTCATCCGATTACAGAAGAATTTGTTCCGGAATATTATTCAAGTGATGAAAAAGCTATCCGCCGTGATATGGTTAAGCTTATCAGACGTGCATATACACAGCGTCTTTTCTCCAGCACACAGGGTACTTTCTCACAGAGAATTGACGATAATTCATTTGTTATAACTCCGTACAACAAAGACAGATTTTATCTTGAACCGGAAGATCTTGTTACAATCCGCGACGGCAAGAAAGAAGCAGGAAAATTCCCGAGCCGCTCGGCACTTTTACATAAATATGTTTATGAAAAACATCCGGAAATCAATTCCGTTATTATTGCTTATCCGCATAACGTTATGGCGTTTGCGGCAACAGATGCGGAATTTGATTCAAGAACAATTCCGGAATCATATATCCAGCTTCGTAATGTAGCTAAAATTCCGTTTGGCAGCAGCTTTATGCAGCCTGAAATGACAGCTGATATTTTAAGCCCGTCAACACCGGTTGCCCTTGTTGAAAACGACTGTCTTATTGCAACAGGTACATCACTTATCAACGCATTTGATCGTCTTGAAGTTGCCGAATATACTGCAATGGCTATTATCACTTCAAAACAGCTTGGCGAAATTGTTAAAATCAACGACGAACAGGTACAGGAAATCAACGAAGCATTCAATCTTCAGTAAAACATTATTAAGGTCAAATCCATATGGATTTGACCTTTTTTAACTTTTTTAAAAAAAGTGTTGCAAACTTCCGATTTAGTGTTATAATAGAGAAAAAGATGCCGAGGTGACTTGTATGAGTGATAAATGGTATAAAAAAAGCTATCGCAGATGCCTTGTTGATATGCATATTCCCGATTGGGACGAAAGATTTTTATCCGAATTTGACTCAAATAAGTATATAGAACTTATGAAACGTGCCGGAGTTGACAGTGCATATATATATGCCAACTCAAACGTAGGTCTTTGCAATTATCCCACAAAGGTTGGTACAATGCACAAGGGTCTTAAAGGCAGAGATATTATAAAAGAGCTTACCGATGGGTTTAACCGCGAAGGCATAAATCCCATTCTTTATATCAATATCTGGTCCAAAGTGGCATTTGATGAACATCCCGAATGGCGCACCATAAATCCCGAAGGTAAAATTTCATCTGAGTATATGTTCCGTAAAGTCGGCAGATACGGTGTTCTTTGTCCTAATTCGGGATACATTGAATACGTGCTCGGAATTGTTCGCGAGCTTTGCTCAGGATACGATTTCAAGGCACTTTGGATTGATATGATTTTGTGGCGTAACCTTTGCGTTTGTGAACACTGTAAAGCAAGATTCAAAAAAGAAACCGGTCTTGATTTCCCCGAAAAAATCGACTGGGATGACCCTTCATGGCAGCTTTATATGAAAAAGCGTGAAGAATGGATGATTGATTTTTCACAGAAAATTCTGGATGCAGTTAATGAAATAAATCCTGAAATTTCTGTGATTTTCAACTCAGCATATTTCTATACAACATATCTCGGACTTTCTATGCCGTATTTTGCTCTTGGCGAATTTGTAAGCGGAGATTATGCACTTAAACGCCTTGAACATTCGCTCAACAGCAAGTTTGCGGATGCCGTAACAAGAGAAAAACCGTTTGAGTTTCTCGGTTCGGTTATGGATACCGACCTTGCAGAGCATTCGATTATCAAGACAGACGAACAGTTAAAAAGCCTTATGTTTTCATGTATAATGAGCAACGGCGCTTACGGATTTATTGATGCTATTGACCCTGTAGGAAACTTAAACGAGCGAGTATATAAACGTATGAAAAATATACTTGATGCAGAGCGTCCGTACGAAAAATATCTTGATTTTGACCTCGATCCTGTCTACGATGTCGGTATTTATTTTAACTGTGCATCAGGCATGAGTCCTTTCGAAAACGGCGAGGCGCTGCACGATTTCCCTGCATTTTATCCGTTCCAGAGAGCCTTTGTGAATGCCGGATATAAACTTATTGAAGGTCATGTTCCGTTCAGGATTATTACCGAAAAAAATCTTGATGAGCTTGACAGGTGCAAGCTTATAATTCTGCCTGATATGTATGCTCTTTCCGAAAAAGAGATTAATGCATTTACCGAATATGTAAACGGCGGCGGAAATATATTCGCAAGCGGCCATACAGCACTTTACGACGATAATTACAAAAAGATTGACGGCGGCGGCCTGAAACATCTTATCGGCGCGGAAATATCTGGCGAAACAGGAAGCAGTATTACGTACATACACCCCACCGAATACGGCGAAGACATTTTACCCGATTTTACTGCAGCGCATCCGATTACCTGTAATTCTCCACAGATGATTATAAAGGCCGATGACGATACGACAATTCTCGGCAAAATGTCACTTCCGTATACTGACCCCGGTGACGTTACAAAATTCTCATCTGCAAACTCAAATCCGCCGGGCGACCCGACAGACGACCCATCCGTAATTATGAATAAGTATGGCAAAGGCAGAGTTATTTACTGTGCCGCTCTTCCCGAGCTTTATACAAAAAGCGAGCATCACAAATTCTTTGTTAATATGCTTAAAAAAGCAATCGGCGGTGAATTTTCGCTTATCACCAATGCGCCTAAATGCGTTGAAATTTCCGTATCGGAACAGACGGCGAAAAACCGGTATGTTGTGAATATGCTGAATTTCCAGACGGACTCTCCTACGGTTCCGGTGTATAACATCAGCGTTAAATTGCAGCTTGAAAAACCTGTAAAGCGAATTCTTGCAGTTCCGTCTGAAACAGAAATCCAATTCAAACAAAACGGAACCGAAGTGGAATTTACCGCAGAAAAACTTGACATTTTTGAAATGTTTTTGCTGGAATATTAAAAACTTTGTAAAAACAAATATTAAACACACCTTTTACGTCATATAATGTATTATTCTATGACGAGAGGTGTGTTTTGTTTTGTTTGAAGTATTATGGAGTGTTCTTGCCGTTATTGCCGCCAATGTATGGTTTTTTGCAGGATATATGGGGAAAGGAAACAGTTTTAAAAAACCGCTTTCTGCTGCCGATGAAAAAATGTATCTTGATAAGATGAAGAGCGGTGATACAGATGCGAAAAACATCCTTATTGAACGTAATATGCGGCTTGTTGCACATGTTGTAAAAAAATTTTCCGCCTGCGGATATGAAAACGATGACCTTATTTCCATCGGCACAATAGGTCTTATCAAAGGAGTTTCAAGTTTTGACCCCGGCAAAGGAAGCCGCCTTGCTACATATCTTGCAAAATGTATCGATAACGAAATTCTTATGCATATGCGAAAGAGTAAAAAATTTCAGAACGAAGTTTCTATGAATGATACCATAGGTTCTGACCGCGACGGCAATGAAATTACCCTTATGGATATTCTTGTTGATGAAGAAGGTAACGTTTACGACAAGGTTGCTCTTTCCGCGCAGATTGATGAGCTTCATCATAATATGGACAAAGTGCTTGATGACCGCGAGGTTTACATACTTACAAAACGGTTCGGGCTTGGAGGATGCCCTACCATGACCCAGAATGACATTGCCGACGTGCTTGACATTTCAAGGTCATATGTTTCAAGGATTGAAAAAAAGGCAATAAAAAAGCTACGTGCACACATGTAGATTATTGACACAAAATGCTAAATATGATATACTTTCAAGGGGGTTTGCGAGTGGCAAATCCCCTTGAATACGTTTTTTTGAGGTGTACTATGAAAAAATTATATTTTTTAAGTTTAATCGTACTTATAATCGGTCTTTTTTGCGGATGTGCAAAAGCTCCTGTAACAGACAGTGTATGCACTCTTATTTTTGATTGCAGTAACGCCCTTTCGGCAGAGGTGCAGAATTCCGAAAAGCTTGAGTTAATCCCCGAAGACGGTATTATATACAAAACCGAAACTGCAGGATTTTCTGCAGGCGAAAGCGCATTTGATATATTAAAACGCGAGCTTACAAATAATAAAATACATTTTGAGTTCAACCAGAATCCTGTGTATCTGCAGGGCGTAGGCAACATATATGAAAGAGATTTCGGAGATATGTCCGGCTGGGTATATACCGTAAACGGCGAGTCCCCTACTGTAGGTTGTGCTGAATATTTCCCCGAAAATGGTGATATAATCCTTTTTGAATATATTACATCGTGGGAATAATTGTATAAAACTATTGCTATTTTATATAAAAAGATATATAATTATATTTAAATATGTAGAAAGGATTCTGTTATGGGATTTTTTAATAAAATAAAACAGGGACTTACAAAAACAAAAGCGGCTTTTTCAGAAAGAGTTGATTCTGTTTTTGCAGCTTTCCGCAAAGTTGACGAAGAGCTTATGGAAGAGCTTGAAGAAGCACTTATCAGTGCCGATGTTGGCGTTTCTACATCGCTTGAAATAATTGATAAGCTTCGCACGGCGGCAAAAACAAAAAATATTTCTGATTCGGAGCTGCTTAAGGATGAACTTAAAGATATAATTATAGAAATGCTTAAGAAAAGTGAAGAACCTGCCACCGCAGACGGCATGCAGATTATTTTTGTAATCGGTGTTAACGGAGTTGGCAAAACTACTTCTATCGGTAAACTGGCATATAAATTCAAATCCGAAGGGAAAAATGTTCTTCTTGCGGCGGCGGATACTTTCCGTGCAGGTGCAATTGACCAGCTTCAGGTATGGGCGGACAGATGCGATGTACCGCTGATAAAGCAAAGCGAGGGTTCTGACCCGGCAGCAGTTGTGTATGATGCACTTTCCGCAGCGGCTGTTAAGAAACCCGATGTTCTTATTGTTGATACGGCAGGACGCCTTCACAATAAGAAAAATCTTATGGAAGAGCTTAAGAAAATGCTTCGTATTGCCGAAAAACAGGCACCGGGCGCTTCCCGTGATGTTTATCTTGTGCTTGATGCTTCAACCGGACAGAATGCACTTTCCCAGTCCAAGCTGTTTGGTGAGGTTGGTGAAATTACGGGCATTATCCTTACAAAACTTGACGGAACTGCAAAAGGTGGCGTAATTATTGCCATTTCCAATGAGCAGAATATTCCGGTTAAATATATCGGGCTTGGCGAGTCTATTGACAGTATTCAGGATTTCTCTGCAATGGATTTTGCAAATGCACTTTTTGATAAAACGGAGGAATAAAAAATGGGAAACAATCAAAAGATTAAAATTAAACATAAAGGCTGGTGGATTGCAGCCCTTATTGCCGTTTTTCTTGTTGTTATCGGATACGGAGCGGCAACTGTTTATCTTAACTATATCAACATAAAAGAAATTGGCGAGCAGTATCTTTCAATTTACATCAAAAACGTTCAGGCTGATATTATCCTGAAATCCGGATGTTTTGTTCTTGCTTTCATTCTTTTTATGATTTCCGATCTGATAATCAAAAAGAACCTGCTTAAATGGGAGCCGACAGCTACATATCTTACTTCCCCGCTCGGATTCTGGGGAATGCCGGCACTTCTTGCACTTATTACAATTTGCTTTACTCCGTATCACACAGCGGAGTCTGCTCTTATTGCATCAAACCCGAGCTGGTTTTCTGTTCTTGACCCGATTTTCTTTAAAGATGTCGGATATTATGTGTTCCAGCGTCCGCTTTTCATGAATGCTACAATCTGGGGAATTATTCTTCTTGCATTTATTTTTGCATATTCCGTTTTTGTATATTTCCTGTATTATGTAAGAAACGGCGGCGGCGGATTTTCTCAAATTCTCAAGCAGCAGCGCATTGTAGTTCATCTTACCGTTTGCGTTCTTGCAATATTTGCACTTACCACAGTTGCATTTTCTTTTGCCGCCGAAGAACTTTTGTTTACACAATCGGGCGATACTACCGGCGGTAAATATACAGATATGACAGTTTGGCTCAACTACTATAAGTTGTCCCCCATTTTCCTTTTTGCTATCATTCTCGCGGCAATTATCTTTATTGTAAAGAAAAAACCGAAGCACCTTATCGGAAGCGTTCTTGCATATCCGGCAATATGGATTTTTGCGGTTATATGCGCAGTTGTGGTACAGCAGTTTGTTGTTCGCCCGAACGAAGCTTCAATGGAAAGACCTTACATCAAAAACAATATTCAGTATACAAATATGGCGTATAACCTTGATGATATTACTGAAATTGAATATCCGGTTTCCGGTGTTGTTACTCCTGCCGCTGTTGCACAGAATGAAAGTGACATTTCAAATATCCGGATTGCCGATATTGATGCTACTCTTCAGGCATTCAATCAGCTTCAGAGTTTCAGAACTTTCTATACCTTCAGTGATATTGATACACTTCCTGATACAGATGAAAGCGGCAACAGAAAAACTGCGATTGTTTCTGTGCGTGAGCTTAATACCGAAAACATCCCGAAAGATGATTCCGATTATGTAAGCCGCACCATGAGATATACTCACGGATACGGTGTTACTGCAAGCTCCGCAAGTGCATTTACTGCCGACGGAAAACCCGAGTTTTTGATTGAAGACATGGACGGAACATCCAAGTTCCCGACCGAAATCAAACAGAACCGCATCTATTTCGGTGAGCTTGCCGACGATGACAGTTATGTTATTGTAAACACTCTCCAGAACGAACTTGATTATTATAATTCCAAAGATGAACAGGAATTTTCATATGACGGTTATGCCGGTGTTCAGCTTAATCCGTTCACAAGAATTTTGTATGCCGCTAAATATACGGACATAAATATTGCCATTTCCGGTTATATTACAAACGATAGCAGAATTCTTACCAACCGCAATATTATTGACCGTGCAAAGCTTGCTCTTCCGTTCCTTACTTTTGATGAGGATGCACATATTGCAATTACGGACGACGGACGTCTTGTATGGGTTATTGACGGATATACCACAACAAACTACTATCCTTATTCACAGCGCGATTATACGCTTGATGAGGATTTTGGTACAAACTATGTAAGAAACAGTGTTAAGGTTATTGTTGATGCTTATCATGGAACAGTTGATGCATATGTAATCGACTGGAATGACCCGATTATCCAGACATACAACAAAACATATCCCGGAGTGTTCTCTTCCGAAGCTCTTCCGGTGGATATCGCATCTCAGATTACATATCCGGAAACACTTTTTGAAATGCAGGCAAACATTTACAAAAAGTATCATAATACAAACCCGTCAACATTCTATTCCAACTCTGACCTTTGGGAAATTTCCAAAGAAAAACGCGGTACTTCCGGCGATGTAAAATCAATAAGACCTTACTACAACATTGCTAAAATATATAACAACACAAGCGAGCTTGTACT
Organism: Clostridia bacterium; assembly: GCA_017502065.1. Taxonomy (GTDB): domain Bacteria; phylum Bacillota; class Clostridia; order RUG12999; family RUG12999; genus RGIG4103. Next base: position 8,006 of record JAFVVU010000284.1, read on the forward strand.
TATGCAGCCGTTTACTGCAGTTGCAAAAGATAATATGACTGCATGGGTTGCCGCTTCGTGTGATATCAATAACTACGGCAAAATGACATCCTACATTTTCCCGCAGAGTAAACACGTTTACGGAAGTCTGCAGATTGAAAATAAGATTGATACAAATTCCGACGTATCGGCTCTTCTTTCAACTCTTAAGACAGACAGTACAAGCGCTCTTCGCGGAAATCTGCTGGTTGTTCCTATAATGGATACTGTTGTTTATATCAAGCCGATATACACAACATCCACAAACACCGCTTCCGTTCCCGAGCTTCAGAAAATTGTTCTGGTTTGCGGCGACAATATTATTATTGAAAATTCTGTTAAAGAGGCATTTGCTAAACTTGCAAAAAATATGCCGTCTGCAGGATATGACTCTCCGCAGCTTACCCTGCCTGAGTCTCCCGAAACAAACAATGAGCTTATTCTTTCCGCAATTGAAACATACAAAGAAGCTTCCCAGTTCCAGAGCGAAGGTGACTGGATTAACTACGGACGCAGTATGAAACAGTTTGATGATATAATGAAAAAACTTGAAACTGAATTTATGGATTCTGCTCTTGAAACGGAGGCAAACAGTCTCGCTGAATAAGGAGGCCTATGAAAAAGCATTTTCTTTATGAAACATTATGTATAATTGCAGGTGCCACCATTTTTGCTTTAAGCGTTGTGTGGTTTGCTGACCCTGCCGGTCTTGTAACCGGTGGCGTTACCGGACTTTCAATTGTTGTAAAAACTCTGTCACTGCAGTTTCTTGGATTTGAAATCCCGCTGTTTCTGACCAACCTTATAATAAACATTCCACTGTTTATTATTTCCTACATCCAAAGCGGTATAAAGTTTATATATAAATCGCTTATAGGAATGCTATGGCTTACGGTTGCTCTTTGGTTTTGCGAGTTTCTGCCTAATCCGCTTTATGTTGGCGAGGATTTGCTTCTTACGGCACTTTTGTCCGGTATTTTTGCCGGAGTTGCAATAGGGCTTGTGCTCAAAGTAAATGCTACAACAGGCGGTTCGGATATGCTGGCTTCCATTATTAAAAAGAAGATGCCGCATGCCAATATTACCGCAATGATTTTTGTTATTGATGCTGTAATTATCTTACTTGGGCTGTTTGTGTTCGGACCGGTTAAAACAGTATATGCCGCTATTGCAGTTTTTGTTGCATCAGTTATTGCAAATACCGTTATTGAGGGACTGCATTTTTCAAAAACCGTGTTTATTATTTCGGATAAAAGTGAGAAAATTGCAAAAACAGTAATGTCTGAAATGGGACGCGGCGTTACTGCTATAGATGCAACCGGAATGTATACCGGAGAAGATAAAAAGCTTCTTTTTGTGGTTGTTTCGGCAAAGGAAGTGCACAAGCTGAAAATCCTTGTGAAAGAAATTGATAAAACCGCTTTTGTTGCGATTTCAGAAACGAAAGAGGTACTCGGCGAAGGTTTTGAAATTTAATGACAAAAACAATAAAATCCGCAGATTAATCTGCGGATTTTTTATTTATCCTTTTATTACATTCTTTCAGGTGCTGTTACGCCGAGGAGATTAAGTGCTGATGCAAGAATAAGTTTTACCATTGAAACAAGGATAAGTCTTGCATTCATGAGATCCTCTTCCACACC
>JAFVVU010000285.1 GCA_017502065.1 Clostridia bacterium
AAAAAAATTAAAGGGGAATGAAAAATGACGAAAAAACTTATGGCACTTTTTATTGCACTTGTGCTTGTTTGCTCCCTGTGTCTTACAGGATGTAACAACTCTGCTCTTACACTTAATGTGTATAACTGGGGAGAATATATCTCCGACGGAAGCGAAGGAAGCTTTGATACCGTTCGTGAATTTGAAAAATGGTACAAAGAAACCTATGGCACTCCCGTAAAAGTTAATTATACAACATTTGCATCCAATGAAGATATGTATAATAAAATTTCAAGCGGTGCAGTAAGCTACGACGTTATTATCCCGTCAGATTATATGATAGCGCGTATGGCATCAGAAAACCTGCTTATGCCCCTTAATTTTGATAATATCCCGAACTATCAGTATATTGATGAAGATTTTAAATCATTGTATTATGACCCGCGGGGTCAGTACACAGTACCGTATGCCTATGGTATAATCGGGGTTATATACAATGCAAACGAGGTTGCTGCAGAAGATGTCGGCGGCTGGGATTTGCTGTGGAACGAAAAATACAACGATAAAATCCTTCAGTTCAATAACTCAAGAGATGCATTCGGAATGGCAATGTATAAACTTGGACTTGACGTAAACTCCGAAGATAAAAGTGTATGGGACAGCGCGCATGATGAGCTTATGAAACAAAGTCCGCTTGTATACAGCTACGTAATGGACGAAATCTATAATATGATGGAATCAGGAGAAGCGGCAATCGGTGCTTACTATGCAGGCGACTATTTCACAATGAAAGATGCACAGGCTGATGATGTAGACCTTCAGTTCTACTATCCGGAACGTACAAACTATTATATTGATGCAATGTGTATTCCGACCTGCGCTCAGAATAAAGAACTTGCGGAAATATTCATAAACTATATGCTTTCCGAAGAGCCGGCAGTTGCAAATGCAGAATATACATATTATGCATCACCAAACCGCCTTGTATATGAAAATGCAGGCTACATAGAAAATATGGGACAGTAAACAATGGATGTTCTCTACGGCAAAGCAGAAAACTTTGCACAGGAATTTGACAAAAATGCATATCATAACTTAAGTAAAGAAATGCTTGATTATGTTAATACCCTTTGGGAGACCGTAAAGATTAATTAACGGTCGAAATAAAAATGCGCAGAACGCATAAAGCGAAGTTGAATAAAAGGAACATCAATTAATATTTTTGTGTGATATAATAATGTAAGGAGTTGACTGTGTCAACTCCTTTTGCATTTTATCGCTTTATGCGTTCTGCATCATTTTCTTTCGACCTTTCGTCAGGTATTTGTTTTTCGAAATGTGTGCATACTACAATCGGGAGTGATATAAATGTGCACGGCAATATCTGTAACAAATAAAAATCATTATTTTGGCAGAAACCTTGACTATGAACATACCTTTGGCGAGAAAATAACAGTAACGCCAAGAAACTATAAATTTTGTTTCAGAAACGGAACGGAAATAAAAACTCATCCTGCCATTATCGGAATGGCTCTTCC
>JAFVVU010000286.1 GCA_017502065.1 Clostridia bacterium
CGCGCATCAACAGACTTTTTGATTATCCGCACATCGCCGGCAGAGGAAATCCCTGTTTTTTTAATTACGGCTTCTTCAACCCTCATATCCGAATTTACCGGAATTTTTATGTTATTTATGCGTATTGGCATAATTTCCTCCAAAATGATGTAAATAATTCGTGTCAATACTGGTTTGAAAATCAATCGACATCTTTGTTAGCTAATTATAGCACATTTTTTCTGTTGAATCAACCGCAATAAAAAATCCCGCAGAAATCTGATGCGACCCCAAAAATCCTAACTTTGTGGGGTCACATCACTGTGCGGGAATTTAATTTATTCACAGCATTCGTCTTTTTTTACCGGTGTTTTCTTTATTTCCTTTGCAGGAGATGTTGCATCACCAAGACCTGTTGTTTCAGCAAAAACAACGTTCGCTTTTGCCATATCAACAGCGTCTGTCGGCACAATTATTTTTGCTGCCTTTCCGTCCGACATAGCAACAAGTGCTTCATATTTTTTAAGTTCAAGCACAGCAGCGTCTACACTCGCTTCCTTTAAAGCTGCAAGACCGTCTGCTTCCGCTTTTTTGGAAAGATATATTGCTCTTGCTTCACCTTCCGCACGGGCAATTCTTGCATCTCTTTCACCTTCTGCGGCAAGAATCATTGCCTGTTTATCACCCTCTGCACGTGTGATTGCAGCCGCTTTGTGACCTTCCGCCTGAAGCATTGTTTCACGGCGGTCACGTTCGGCTTTCATCTGTTTTTCCATTGCGTTCTGGATTTCCGTTGGCGGAATAATGTTTTTCAGTTCAACGCGGTGAACCTTTATTCCCCATTTGTCTGTTGCATCATCCAGAATTGTTGTCATTTTACCATTGATTGTATCACGTGAGGTAAGAGTTCCGTCAAGTTCAAGCTCACCAACAATATTACGGAGTGTTGTTGCCGCAAGGTTGGAAAGCGCCGAAATCGGGCTTACCGCACCATATGCGTAGAGCTTTGAATCATATACCGCATAATAGATAACCGTATCAATCTGCATTGTTACGTTATCTTTTGTGATAACCGGCTGCGGCGGCGAATCAAGAACCTGTTCTTTTAAAGTAACCTTTTTAGCTATTCTTTCGATAAAAGGCCATTTGAAATGAAGTCCTGCAGACCATGTTGTTCTGTATTTTCCAAGAAGTTCAATAACATATTCATGTGCCTGCGGAACAATTTTAATGTTGGGTATAATAATAACCGCTAAAATTATAAGTATAACAACAAAAGTCATAATATATTCCTCCTTTATTTATATGCTCCGGGAAAATATCCCGAATCGGACGGGGTTATTCCAAGGGTATACAGATGCGATGTGTCGCCAAGCTTTTTACATCTGAAATTGGCAATTCCTTTTTCACGTTCTTCAGTTTCCACCCAGGTGACCGATGTTGGCGCAACAAAGAAATTATGCCACATCATTGCCGCCGACATACCAAGAAGATGAGACAGAATTACAAACTGTACTCCAAGATGACAGAAAAATACAATTGTTTTATCATTTCCCTGCTTTGTTTCATACATTCTGCCGCTACGGGTATATCCGTATTTTTCAAGAAGCTCATCAATTCCATTACAAACTTCTTTATATCCTTCGGTAACTTTTCCGGTTTTCATGATTTCGTTTTCGTGCCATTTATCTTTGTCATACAAATCTTCATACTGTGTCCAGAGCGACGGCATAAAATCCCACGGGATTTGTTTTTCGCCCGTTACCGGATTATCAACCTCAACATAAAATTCACGAAGCCAGTCAAGTGTTTCAGCGGTTCGTCCAATTGCATCAAGAGACACTTTTGCCGTGTCCTGCGCACGTCCGAGTGGTGATACATAAAAGTCATCAACCTCCCACTGTGCCACACGCGCCGCAAGAGCTTCCGCTTCCTTCCAGCCACGCGGTGTAAGTGAATCAATTGAATAGTCCGGATCGCCATGACGGATAAATACCAGTTTCATATACTATCTCCTAAACATTAAGCCATGTAATATTTTGCCTTATATTCTTCGTACAAATCGTGATACTCTTTTTCATCGCTTTCTTTAAGCTGATTGAGATATTCGTGTGTTTCAAAAGAATCGTTTGCGATTTCAATAAAGCATACGGCAATATTTGAACAGTGGTCGGAAATTCTTTCGTAGTTTGTAAGAAGGTCGGAAAGAATAAATCCGAGTTCCATTGTACAGTCTCCCTGACGAAGTCTTGAAATATGGCCATTTTTGATTTTTCTTTTAAGTCTGTCAATAACCTGTTCAAGCGGTTCAACGCGTTTTGCAACCTCAATATCGTCATCAACAAGAGATGCTGTTGCATGTTCCAGAATTTCATCTGTTGCCGCAGTAATAACCTTCAGGTCTTCCTTTGCTTTATCAGAGAATGTAATTTCTTTATCGTGTATTTCTTTTGCTGCTTCCGCAATGTTGAGTGCATGGTCGGAAATACGTTCAATATCTCCTATACAATGCAGAAGTTCCGTTACAACCTTACTGTCTTTTGCAGACATATTTGTTGCAGTAATTTTAACAAGGTATGTGCTTGTTTTATCTTCATATTTATCAACAAGAGTTTCAAGTCGGCCTACTTCATCAAAAACTTCATTACTGTAATTATCCATAAGCGAAGAAGCTTTTTTAAATGAATCCACCGCTATTCTTGCCATATCGCAAACAAGTTCTTTACATTTTTCAACCGCAAATCCCGGCATAGAAAGAAATCTGTCGTCAAGAGTTGCAAATATATTTTCTTCTTCATCCTGCTTACCTTTGATTGTGACAACAGCCAGCTTTTCAAGTGCCGAGCAGAACGGAATAAGAATTACTGTTGAAATAATATTGAAGAGTGTATGTGCAAAGGCAATTCCGACTGCGCTTGCATGCATTCCCATAAACTCAAAGTTAACAAATGAATGTATAATATAGAATGCTGCTGTTACAATTGTAACACCTATCATTTTTATATAAAGACAGGAAAGCGCAACACGTTTTGCATGAATATTGCCGCTGATAGCAGAAATTATAGGTGTTATTGTTGTACCTATGTTCATACCAAGAAGAAGCGGAAGTGCAATTGAAAACGGCATATCTATTCCCGATGCCGCAAGTGCAATAAGTACACCGACTGCCGCAGAAGATGACTGGATTATCGCGGTAAAAATTGTACCAACGAGAATACCGATAATCGGGTTTTCAAACATAACAAGAATGCTGTTGAACGCTGTTCGAAGGTTTGATACCGCACCGCTCATTGCGTCCATACCGAACATAAGGATTGCAAAACCGATAAGGATTTCTCCTGTGTTTCTTCTTCTGTCATTTTTTGCGGTCATTATCATAATAAGACCGACAAGTGCAAGAATCGGTGTGAATGAGCTTGGTTTAAGAAGCTCAAGAATAAAGCCTGCACCGTCAGGAATGTCGGTTGTTGTAAGGAGC
>JAFVVU010000287.1 GCA_017502065.1 Clostridia bacterium
TGTTATAGTGCAGGTGCTTGGTGGAGAAGAAATCACGTTCAGCCAGAACTATGCCTGCACGGATTGCGGCATAAGCATTGACGAGCTTGCGCCGAGAATGTTCTCGTTTAACAGCCCGTTCGGTGCATGCCCGGAATGCAGCGGACTTGGGTTTGTGCTTGAGTTTTCGCCCGACCTTATTATTCCTAATAAAAACCTTTCGTTTAATGAAGGTGCGGTAAAAGCAAGCAGCTGGTATTCAATAAACTATGAGGGAAGTATTGCCAACACTTATTTTAAAGCACTTTCCGCAAAATACGGTTTTTCGCTTGATACACCGATTAAAGATTTAAGTCCTGAAATAATGGATATTATCCTTTACGGCAGTGACGAAGATATTGAACTTAACTATAAAAAATCCAAATTTGAAGGTAAGCTTATAAATAAGTTTGAAGGAATTATAACCAACCTCAAACGTCGTTATAACGAAACAAGCTCCGATTGGGTTAAAGCGGAGTTTGAAAGTCTTATGACGGATAAACCCTGCCGGACATGTAAAGGAGCAAGGCTTCGTCCGGAAGCACTTTCGGTTAAAGTCGGCGGAAAAAACATAAAAGAATTTACCGATATGTCGGTAACCGACGAGCTTGATTTTATTAATAATCTTAAGCTGACAAAAAAAGAGGAAACCATTGCAAGTGAGATTATAAAAGAACTTAATGCAAGACTTTCATTCCTTAAAACCGTAGGCCTTGAATATCTCACACTTTCAAGGGCAGCGGGAACACTTTCCGGTGGAGAGGCACAACGTATCCGCCTTGCAACGCAGATAGGCTCAGGTCTTACCGGTGTGCTTTATATTCTTGATGAGCCGAGCATCGGTCTTCATCAGAAGGATAACGCAAAGCTTATTGAAGCTCTGAAAGGACTTCGTGACCTTGGAAACACGCTTATCGTTGTTGAACATGATGAGGAAACAATGCTGAGTGCAGATTATATCGTTGATATAGGTCCCGGTGCGGGTGTACACGGCGGAGAGGTTGTTGCAGCCGGCAGTATTGATGATATAATGAAAAGTGAACGTTCCATAACAGGTCAGTATTTAAGTGGCAAAAAGAAAATTGAAGTGCCGAAAAAGCGACTTTCCGGAAACGGCGGATTTTTGTATATCAAAGGTGCGAAAGAAAATAATCTTAATAAAGTAAACGTAAAAATTCCGCTTGGTGTACTGACAGCCGTAACCGGTGTGTCGGGAAGTGGGAAAAGTTCACTTATCAACGAGGTTTTATATAAAAGACTTGCATCCGAGCTTAATGGTGCAAAAACCGTACCGGGTGCGTGCGATAAAATTGAGGGTATTGACCTGCTTGACAAGGTTATCCAGATTGACCAGTCGCCGATAGGAAGAACACCCCGTTCAAATCCGGCAACCTACACCGGAGTATTTACTGATATCCGTGAGCTTTATGCCGCAACAAACGACGCTAAAATGCGCGGATTTAACGCGGGACGATTCAGTTTCAATGTCAAAGGCGGCAGGTGTGAAGCCTGCAGTGGTGACGGTATTATCAAAATTGAAATGCACTTTTTGCCCGATGTTTATGTACCCTGCGAGGTTTGTAAAGGCAAAAGGTATAACCGCGAAACTCTTGAAGTAAAATATAAAGGAAAAAGTATAAATGATGTTCTTGAAATGACGGTTGAAGAAGGGCTTCATTTCTTTGAAAACCTGCCGAAAATCAAGCGTAAACTGCAGACACTCTTTGATGTGGGACTTGGCTATATCAAAATCGGACAAAGCTCCACAACCTTGTCCGGTGGTGAAGCGCAAAGGGTTAAGCTTGCAACTGAGCTTTCAAGACGTGTAACAGGCAAAACCGTATATATTCTTGATGAACCTACAACCGGACTTCACAGTGCGGATGTTCATAAACTTATAGAAGTTTTAAGGCGGCTTGTTGACGGTGGCAACACGGTTATTGTCATTGAACATAACCTGGATGTTATAAAAACAGCGGATTATATTATTGATCTTGGTCCTGACGGCGGTGATAAAGGTGGAAATATTGTTGCCGCAGGGACGCCGGAAGAGGTTGCAAAAAATAAAAATTCTTATACCGGAGAATATCTTAAAAAGATACTGGAGGGTTAAAATATGACAAAAGTTACTGTTCTTGGTAGTGGCGGATGGGGAACGGCTATTGCTATTCTTCTTGCATCAAAAGGAAACAACGTAAAACTGTGGTCATTCCTTGAAGAAGAAACTAAAGAGCTTGCAGAATACAGGGAGAACAAAAGGTATCTGCCGGGCATAAAAATCCCTGAAAATGTGGAATTTTTATGTGATATGGAAGCAGCAGTCAAGACGGCAGAAATCATAGTTTCTGCTGTGCCGTCAAAAGGAGTTAGCGCAACATCGGCGGCTCTTTCGAAATACATCAATACCAAAAAACAGATACTTGTAAGCGTGTCAAAAGGACTCGATGCCGATACACATAAACGCCTTTCGGAAATCATAAAAGAAAACATTCCGGGAGTAAAACTTGCAATTTTATCGGGACCGTCACATGCGGAAGAGGTTGCCAGGAAAATGGCAACAACAAACGTTGTTGCGGCAGATGAAAAGAAAATTGCCGAAAAAGTTCAGGACCTTTTTATGTGCGACTTTTTCAGGGTTTATATCAGCGATGATATGGCAGGTGTGGAATACGGCGGCGCACTTAAAAATGTTATTGCGCTCAGCGCAGGTATTGCCGACGGGCTTGGACTTGGAGATAATGCAAAAGCGGCACTTATGACAAGAGGTATGACAGAAATTGCTCGTCTTGGTGTAAAAATGGGAGCAAAAATGGAAACATTTTTCGGACTTTCCGGAATGGGCGACCTTATTGTTACATGCACAAGTATGCATTCAAGAAACCGTCGTGCCGGAATTCTTATCGGTCAGGGAAAAACTGCTGATGAAGCGATAAAAGAAGTAAAAATGGTTGTTGAAGGGGTGCCTGCAGCACTTGCAGGATATAACCTTGCAAAAAAAGCAAAGGTGGATATGCCGATTACAACCGAAGTATATAAAATTTTGTTTGAAAATAAGTCCGCGAAAGAAGCGGTTCAAGGACTTATGACAAGAAAAAAACGTCATGAAACGGAAGATACGTTGATTTGAAAGGGATGGAAACAATGAAAAAGGTTGCGGCTATAAACGACCTGTCGGGCTTTGGCAGATGCTCAATTACGGTTGCACTGCCGGTGCTGTCTGCACATGGCGTTCAATGCTGCCCTGTTCCAACGGCAATTTTATCAAACCACACAGGGTTCGGTACATACTTTTTTGACGATTATTCGGATAAAATGACGCCGTATATTGAAAACTGGAAAAAACTCGGTCTTGAATTTGACTGTATATATACCGGTTTTCTGGGGAGCGAAAAACAGATTGACATAGTTGAAAATTTCATAAAACAATCGGAGGACAGCACCATCCTTGTTGACCCGGTTATGGGCGACGGAGGGAAGATATATTCCACATACACTCCGGTAATGTGCGAAAAAATGAAACGTCTTGTTTCACTTGCTGAGGTTGTTACACCAAACACAACTGAGGCGGCAATTCTTGCAGGTGTGGAATATAAAGAGAATTTTACCGACGAGGAAATATGGTGTATTGCGGAAAAAATTCATGAACTTGGCGCCAAAAATGTTGTCATTACAGGTGTTCACAGAAATGGTAGGATTGCAAACTTCGTAAGCGGACCTGAGCGTTTTGTTGCCGAATCCGAAGAGATTTACGTGCATTATATGGGTACGGGCGATTTGTTTGCATCTATGCTTTGCGGATATCTGATGAACGATTTGACGCTTGAAGAGGCTGTTAAAAAAAGCGCCGCATTTGTGTATAAAACCACGAAATATTCGCTTGAAATCGGCGAAAAAAAGGAAAACGGCGTGGCGTTTGAAAAGTTTTTAAAAGAAATTGAATAAGTACGTAAAAAACTGTTGTTGCACAAATTCGCAATAACAGCTTTTTTTACTATAAAATGGTTGATTTATTGATGTTTTTATGGTATAATATTTTTATATATATCTATTTTTTGGAGGCGTTCTTTTGTTAGAACTGTTATTGCAAAAATTAATTACAATTCCGCTTATACTCATATGCCTCACAGTGCATGAATTTGCACACGGATTTGTGGCGTATAAGCTTGGAGATACAACGGCAAAAGAAATGGGTCGTTTAAGCCTTAACCCAATCAGGCATATTGACTGGATCGGCGCATTTGCAATGTTCTTTCTCGGGTTCGGTTGGGCAAAACCCGTACCTGTAAATCCGTACCGTTTTACAAAATCGGGAAGCCGCGGAATCATCTGGGTAAGCCTTGCAGGTCCGGTTTCAAATCTTATCATGGCATTTATTGCAGTTATAGTATATGGCGTGCTGTGTTACACAGCACCGGCAATAGTGATGAATGTATGGGTATATACACTGCTTATTACCTTTGCATCACTTAATGTTGGTCTTGCGGTGTTTAACTTAATTCCCATACCGCCGCTTGACGGGTCAAAGGTGCTTATGTATTTTCTGCCATACAATGCAAAATGCCGTATGGAACAAAGCCAGAATATGCTCTTTATGATTCTTATGCTGGCAAGCTTTGCGGGCGTGCTCGGCAGAATCATAGGTCCGGTAATGCAGTTTTTACTTACCGGAATGGCACAAATTGTTGATTTTGTGCTTGGGCTTATATTTTAAAGAAATAAAGGTGTTTATATGGAAACAGTAACTTTTAAGCTGGAAACCTTTGAAGGTCCGCTTGACCTGCTGCTTCATCTTATACAGAAAAACAAAGTCAGCATAACCGATATTCCTATTGCAGACATAACAAGGCAGTATCTTGATTACCTTAACGAGATGAAACGGTTTGATATGGAAATAACGGGTGAGTTTCTTGTAATGGCGGCACAGCTTTTGTATATCAAATCAAAAATGCTTCTGCCGGATGACGATGAGGACGAGGATGAGGGCGACCCGAGGGCAGAGCTTGTTGACAGGCTTATTGAATATGCCAAATATAAAAATGCGGTTGACTATCTGCAGCCGCGTCAGAATATGGACAAGCTTACTTTTTATAAAACCCCGGACGATATTGAAATTCCGAAGGTGCGGTATGTGGAAACACAAATTCCGCTGTCAAGACTTCTGGAAGCAATGGCGGCGGTGCTTGAACGAAACGAGCGTAAAGCTCCTATCAAAAAAGAATACTTTGAAGTTATTGTAAAACGTGAAAGCGTAACGGTTGCAAGCCGAATCAAATTTATGTTTTCGGCATTCGGCGACAAAGATAATTTTGAGTTTGAAGAAATATTTGAAGAGGTCTTTACAAGACCTGCGGCGGTTTCCACATTCCTTGCGGTGCTTGAACTTATGCGCCGTGGAAACCTTGAAATAACGGAAGAAAACGATAAACTTATTTGCAGATTAAGCGGTGATGAAAGTGAATTTGAATCAATTGACAGCGACTATTGAGGCTGTGCTTTTTGCGGCAGGAGAGCCGGTTGAGGCATCAGAACTTATTGAAATAACAGGAGAAAGTGATGTAGAGGTTTTAAAAGCTCTGCAGCTGCTTGACGAAAAATACCAGCGTGAAAGCAGCGGTATAATTCTTAAAAAAATGGAAAATGCGTATCAGCTTTCAACAAAACAGGAATATTATGAATATCTTGTAAAGCTTGTTGAACCGAAACGCCAGACTGCACTTTCAAATGCGGCGCTTGAAACCCTGTCGGTTATTGTGTATAACCAGCCGGTAACACGTTCAAGCATTGAATTCATACGTGGCGTAAACAGTGATGCAGCGCTTGCAAGACTTATTGAACGCGGACTTGTTGAAGAATGCGGACGACTTGATTCTCCGGGTAAACCACTTCTTTACAGAACAACCTATGAGTTTCTGAAAACCTTCGGACTCAGCAGTATTGAAGAGCTTCCCGACATTGAAAACGTGCCGCTTCAGCTTACTTTTTATGATATGTGAGGTATAACCGGATGATGGTTTTTCTTGCAGTGGTTCTTGTGCTTATTGCGGTGGTTGCTCTGGTTTTGTGGCAGAAGGTCAGAATAAGCTATGAACTTAAACTTGAAAATTTCAAAATCACATTTACATCAAAAATAACGGTATTCGGAAAAACGCTGTTTGATTCTGCAAATAAAAAACCTAAAGGAAAAGCAGAAAAAACAGTGGAGGAATCCCAAACCGAAAAGCCGCAAAAACGAAAGATGACGCTTGCTGATATAACAACGTTTAAAGACGCGGCAGATCCTGTTGTAAAGACGGTTTTTAAGCTTGTTAAAAACGGGATAGGGCTTGATAGTTTTGAAACGGATGTGCGCGTGGCACTTTCCGACCCGATGGATAACGGCATTGCATACGGAATTGTTTGCGGCGTGCTGAATAATCTTTATGCGGTGATAATGAAACGTCACCCGAGAAAAGAATATTTTCTTGATATAGCACACGATTTTAAAAGCGGCGAAGGGTTAATTCTTGAAAATAAAGGCACACTATATGTACGACCGGGTAAGGTTGCGGGGCTTGTTGCAGCAGCCTGGCTGGGAGATAAAAAGCTAAGGAAAGCAATATCTGATATTAAAAAACTTTTCACTAAGGAGGAAAATGTAAAATGAACAACTTAGGTGATCTCATAAAAGATTCAGTAGAATCTTTAAAAGGAATGGTGGATGTAAGTAACGTTGTGGGTGAAGCAGTAAAAACCGACGATGGTACACTTGTTATCCCCGTAACACAGATTTCCTGCGGATTCGGTGCAGGCGGAAGTGATATTCCAAGCAAAAACGGAAACAGCGGATTTGGCGGCGGCTGCGGCGGCGGTGTTAAAGTAAGTCCGGTTTCTTTCCTCGTAATATCCGGTGAAAAAATAAGACTTATTCCTGCAAACGTAGGAACAACAACTGTTGATAAAATTCTGGACCTTGTACCGGAAATGGTTGATAAAGTAAATAACATGTATCTTAATTACAAAGCCAAAAAAGAAGAAAACGATTAAAGACCTCAGAGTAATAATAAACTACTCGTTACTCATAAAATTATTTAGATATATTTTATGAGTAGAAAGGTCGGTATCAAGGTGTTAAAAAGAATTATTGTTTGTTTGCTTATACTAACTATGATGATAGGCGGCACTGCGCATGCGGAAGGCGAAATATCAAGTGCGCAGGCGGCAGTTGCCATAGACAGTATGAGCGGCACGGTACTGATGGGCAGAAATTATAATACGCCCATGGGTATGGCAAGCACAACAAAAATAATGACAGGAATACTTGCTCTTGAACACGGTAATTTAGCCGATGTTGTAACAATTCATCCAAGTGCTTCGGGAATTGAAGGGTCAAGTATTTACCTTAATCCTAACGAAAAGGTGACGCTTGAAACGCTTCTTTACGGGCTTCTTCTGAAATCGGGTAACGATGCGGCTGTTGCAATTGCACAGCATATTTCAGGAAGTGAAGCGGAGTTTGTTAAGCTTATGAATAACAAAGCCGCAGAACTCGGACTTAAAAATACGCATTTTGAAAATCCGCACGGACTTTATGCTGATACTCATTATACAACGGCATATGAGCTTGCACTCATTTTCAGATACTGTATGCAAAACCCCGATTTTGCAAAAATCACAGGAACCTCTGTATATACGGAAGTTCCGCCGGAAGAACGTGAAGCAAGAGTTATTTATAATGCTAACAAACTTCTTGGTATGTATGATTATGCCGATGGCGGTAAACCGGGGTACACACCCGAAACCGGAAGAACGCTTGTTGCATCTGCATCAAAAAACGGCTGGCGTGTAATTACGGTAACGCTTAACAGCACCAAAGAAGACTGGCAGGAGCATATGAATATGTGCGACGAAGTGTTTGGTGCATACAGTCTGCAGAAAGTCATATCCAAAGGCGACGGACTTGGCACATTCCGTGTAAAAGGCGGGGAGTATAATGAGGTTGCAGTTGTTACTGCAGCGGATGTTTATGTTCCCGTAAGAAACGGCACAAATGCAGGCAAAAAAATTGACGTACAGCAAAGAACGCTTGATGCACCGGTTGCAGGCGGTCAGGATATGGGGCATGCATCGGTTACGTTTGAAAACGGTTTTTCCGTTCAGGTTCCTGTTGTAACGTCGGACACGGTTGAAAAGAAAAGTAAAAATATTATAGTTGTTATATGGGAAATTATACTGGCACTTTTTGGAGTTGAGTAAAATGCAGGAGATAAGGCTGCAGAAGTTTATGGCAAA
>JAFVVU010000288.1 GCA_017502065.1 Clostridia bacterium
CATTAAAAGCAGTCTGCTTTTCAAGTTCGATATTTTCTTCGGCACGCCTTAAAATAAGTTCTGCTTTTGAACGGGCATCTTTAATGATTTCTTCTTCGCTTTGCTGAGCTTTTTTTAATGCACTGTCAAAAATCCGGATGGCTTCATGTACGGCCTTTGCAAGCTTTGCCGCATATTCCGATTTCATATTTGCTGCTTCTGCTTTGGCAAAGCTGGCATTGTCATACATATCATTTACTTCCTGCTCACGTTTGCTCAGTATATTTATAACAGGTTTAAACAGAAGCTTTTTCATCAGAAAAAACAGTATAAGCAGGTTGCCCCATGTGAAAATAAGTGTCCATAAATCAATAGTTACAAATGACAGATAGTTTTCCATATACACACCTTCATCCTGCAATAAGGTTAACAAGCGGATTTGCATAAATCAGAATAAGCGCAATAACAAGTGAATAAATACCTGTTGATTCGGCAACCGCACAGCCAAGCAGCATTGTTGTTGTAACGTCGCCCTTGCATTCAGGCTGTCTGCCAATTGCTTCAAGCGCGCGGCTTACCGCAATACCCTGACCGATACCCGGTCCTATACCTGCAATCATAGCTATGCCTGCACCAAGTGCGGATGCGCCAAGAACAATTGCCCGTGTTATTAATGTAATATCCATATAAACTCCTCCAAATTCTAATCTGTTGCATCGGCAACAAAAACCATAGTAAGCATACAGAAAATGTATGCCTGAAGCACTCCTGTAAATAAATCAAAATAAATTGATAAAAATGCCGGAATACCAAGCTGAAAAACCGGTATGGGAATAACCTTAATGAGAGCAGAACTGAGCGATGCAAGCGCCATATAAATAAGTGCTGTGATTACCACACCGGAAGCAATATTACCAAAATGACGGAACGCCATTGAAACCGGATTTGCAATTTCGCTTATGATATTAAGCGGTGCAATAACAGGCGTCGGCTCAATAAAGCCTTTAAGATATTTACCGAATCCGCGCCCTTTGATTTTGAAAAACTGCACCATAACAAAGGTAACAATCGCCCAGCCAAGCGTTACGCTGAGGTCGGCGGTTATGGGGCGCAGCCCGACAAGAGCCGAAAGGCTTCCGAATGCCGAAAGTGTAATGAGTGTGCCGATATACGGCGCAAAAATAAGATTTTTTTTGCCCATAACTTCGCCAACCATGTTATATAGCTTAGATACAATAAACTCGGCAACAATCTGCCGCCGGCTTTCCGGTTTATCTTTAAGACCGTGGCCGAGATATGCGCATACGGCTGTAATTACCGCCATCAAAATCCACATATTGACAACCGTTTCGGTAATGTGAATGCCGCCGGGGAGAGTATAATAAATTTCAGGACCCTGTATGTTCATTTTTTCCATCCCTCATGTGAATTATAAGAATAACAATCCGTTCAAAAATAAACGGCAGAATAACGGAAACAGCATTGAAAAAAGGAAACCTTATTGCAACACCAACCGTAACGGCAATAAGAATTATGCGCAGAAAATACGAAATGTTCATAAACAGCTTTGCATCCGATTTATCCTTTTTATTTACAACGTGCGCAACGGAAAGCGCAAGAAAAAAGTAGTTTAAAAGCGTAACGGCAGTGCCAAGTGCGGCGCCGTATAATACGGACATGTTGAAATGTCCGAAAACGGCAAAACCGGCTATCATAATGATGCTCATAACAGATACGCCAATGCACATACGTACAACTTCTTTTCTTAAACCGGTGTCAAGCATTTTTCTTTGCTCCTTTTACTGTTTTCGCTTATTATTACCGGTATTTACAAAAAAATACGGCCTGCATCATTTGATGCAGACCGTGGTATGTAGTTATATTAAATTATACATTAAATCTGAACAAAACAACGTCGCCGTCGTTCATAACATATTCCTTACCTTCAAGACGTACAAGTCCTTTTTCTTTTGCTGCGGCAATAGAGCCATTTTCAATAAGAGTATCGTAAGAGATAACTTCAGCACGGATAAATCCGCGTTCAAAATCTGTGTGGATTTTTCCTGCCGCCTGAGGAGCTTTTGTGCCGTTTTTGATTGTCCATGCACGAACCTCAGGTTCACCTGCGGTTAAGTAGCTGATAAGACCAAGAAGCTTGTAGCTTGCTTTTATAAGTCTGTCAAGACCGGATTCTTCGAGTCCTAAATCCTGAAGGAACATAAGCTTGTCTTCGTCATCAAGCTGAGAAATTTCTTCTTCAATTCTTGCGGAAATGGGGAGCACTTCGGCACCTTCGGCCGCTGCCATTTCTTTAAGACGGTTTACATATGCATTGTTTTCAATTCCGTTTGCAAAATCATCTTCTGCAACGTTTGCGGCATATATAATGGATTTCTTTGTAAGAAGAGAAAGGTCTTTTATAAGGTCAGCTTCATCATCGGAAAGTTCAACGCTTCTTGCAGGCTTTCCGCTTTCAAGAGCCGCCATGATTTTATTTAAAACATCAAGCTCTTTTGCATATTTCTTATCACCGGATTTTGCCATTTTACCGGTACGTTCAATTCGTTTTTCAAGAGTTTCCATATCGGCAAAAATAAGCTCGTAGTTTATGGTTTCAATGTCGCGCATCGGGTCAATTGAGCCGTCAACGTGAACGATATTGCTGTCATCAAAACAACGTACAACATGGATGATAGCGTCAACCTCTCTTATGTGGGAAAGGAACTTGTTTCCAAGACCTTCACCACGGCTTGCGCCTTTTACAAGACCTGCAATATCAACAAATTCAATTACTGCATGTGTGATTTTTTTCGGATTGTATATTTTTGCAAGCTCATCAAGACGGGAATCGGGCACGTTAACCATTCCAACGTTCGGCTCAATTGTGCAGAACGGATAGTTTGCAGATTCTGCGCCTGCTTTTGTAATTGCATTAAAAAGTGTACTTTTACCTACGTTAGGTAATCCTATTATTCCAAGTTTCATTAAAAAACTTACTCCCTTTCAATAATTTCTATACATTAAATTACATTATATCAATAAATGACCAAATTAGCAATAGATTTTTTAAATATTTTATGATATAATAGAAGAAGTAAGTATATTTCGGAGGTGGCGAAATGAATGCAAATGTTTTAATTGTTGACGATGATTACAACATATGTGAGCTTTTGCGTCTGTATCTTGAAAAAGAGGGGTTCAGAATACAGATTGCCGGCAGTGGAACGCTTGCACTTGAAAAAATAAGTGCGGCAATGCCGGATATTGTACTTCTTGACATAATGCTTCCGGGAATGGACGGGATGCAGGTGTGCAGGGAAATACGAAAAACAAGTGATGTACCGATAATAATGCTTACTGCAAAGGATGATACTATTGATAAAGTGCTGGGGCTTGAACTCGGCGCCGATGATTATGTTGCAAAACCGTTTGACCCGCGTGAGCTGATTGCAAGAATAAAAGCAGTGCTCCGCAGATATGAAACAAAACATTCCGATGTGAAATCAGTAAATTATGACGGCATAAGCATCAACATTACAACCTATGAGCTTGTTCTGGGCGGCAAAAAAGTGGAAACTCCGCCAAAAGAGCTGGAGCTTATTTATTTCCTTGCTTCAAATCCGAATAAGGTGTTCACAAGAGAACAGCTTCTTGACGAAATATGGGGATATGAATTTTTCGGTGATTCAAGAACTGTAGATGTTCATATAAAAAGACTTCGTGAAAAGCTTGAAGGGTTTGAAAAAGGCTGGGAACTTAAAACTGTATAGGGTGTAGGCTATAAATTTGAAGTAAAATCCGGAGAATAAATATGAATAAAACAGAGAAAAAACTGTTTCGGCAGTATATGTCAATAGTGGTGTCGATTGTACTGACGGTATGCATAGTTTTATCGTTTGTGGCATCGTTTATGATTAAAGGAAGCGGCAGAATGCGCCTTGAAAAAACGGTGGACAAGGTAATATCAACTTTTGTTGAAGCGCAGGATGATGAAAAAGCGGCAAGAAACCTTACGGATAATCTTGTGCAGATTTTAAGCGAAGTCGGTAGAACAGAAATAATAATTTTTGATGCTAACGGACGTGTAAGAATTGCGTCCGAAGGTCATCGGGACTTTGTTTCAAGGGATAACGTCCGTTTGTCGATGGATAAAATAATAGCCGGCGAAACAGTGTTTTTTGAAACAAAATCAGATTTTTTATATGAAAATATTGCAATTGGCAAGCCGATAGTGTATAATAAGATTATAATAGGTGGAGTCTTGTGTGTTATATCGGGAGAATTTATTTCCGATATAATGGTGGAGATTCTTAATTATGCCGCACTTTTCGGTTTGGTGCTGTTTGTTGTCTGCATATTTATTGCAAGAGCGCTTGCAAAAAGGCAGTCCAGACCTGTAAATATGCTTAAAGAAGCAATAAGCATTGTGTCGGCAGGGAATTTTGAAAAATTTGCTCCTCTTGAGATTAAAGGCGACCTGGAAGATGTGTCTGCGGATTTTAATAAAATGGCAGAAACTATAATGCGCCAGGAGAAAACAAATAAGGAGTTCATAGGAAATATTTCGCACGAAATAAGAACACCGCTTACAATAATAACCGGTTTTTTGCAGGGCATTGCAGACGGAACGGTTCCCGAAGAAAAGAAAAATGAGTATATGGGAATTGTTATTGATGAAACCAAACGTCTTACAAGACTTGTTAATGAGCTTCTTGAAATAGCAAGACTTGAATCTTCGGCAAATCCGGTCAAACTGCAGAATTTTGATGTGGGCGACCTTGCCAAACAGGTTATTATAAAGTTTGAAAAGAATATTGAAAATAAAGGCCTTGATGTTAATTTCAGTTTCGAAGAAAACAGCTGCATGGTAAGTGCCGATAAAGACGGAATCGAGCGTGTTCTTACAAATCTTACGGATAATGCGGTTAAATTTGCTGATGTGGGGGGATATATAAAAATATCAACCGTAGCATCGGGCGGAAAAATTCAGGTGGCAATTGAAAATTCCGGCGAAGGAATTTCAAGAGAAGAACTGAACAGTATATGGAACAGGTTCCATAAAACTGATAAATCAAGAAGCGCTGATAAGCTCGGTGTCGGGCTTGGATTATATATTGTAAAAAACATAATTAATCAGCACGGCGAACACATAACGGCAGAAAGTGTCCCCGGACAATATACAAAGTTTGTGTTTACCTTATCCAGAGAAAGGAGCTTAAAAAATGGCAATAAAGATTAATACTGACAGAGGAGATATTAAAATTTCAAACAACGTTCTGATTAAAATTATTGCAAACGTTGCAGGGGGTTGCTACGGCGTTGTAGGTCTTACACCTGCAGGCGGCGGAAAAGTGCTTGACCCTAATAATATTTCCAGCCTTGCTAAAGGGGTTAAAGTAAAAGCAGAAGCTAAAAAGCTTGTTATTGACCTTCACATAGCAACAATGTACGGTATGAATATGAGCACAATAAGCAAAAGTATAAGAAGCAGTGTTAAATATCAGATAGAACATTTTATGGGCATAGAAGTTGGTGCATTTAACATTCATGTTCAGACAGTCCAGATTGACGAATAAAGGGAGGAAATAAAGATGAAAATTACAGGAGAAATTTTTTCCCGTATGATTATTTCCGCCGCGAACAATCTTGGAAATAGCAAGGAAGAAGTAGACAGACTTAATGTATTTCCGGTGCCGGATGGCGATACCGGTAAAAATATGTATCTTACAATGTCGGGTGCGGCAAATGCCGTTAAAGAAAATGTAGACCCCGACTTTAAAGCGGTTGCAAATAAAGTAGCATCCGCAACACTCAAATCTGCAAGAGGAAACTCCGGTGTTATTCTTTCTCAGCTTTTCAGAGGTCTTGCAAAAGGAATTGAAACCTTCTCCGAGCTTGACGGAAAGGCTCTTGCTGCAGGTCTTGAAAAAGCTTCAGCAACAGCATATAAAGCTGTAATGAAACCAACTGAAGGAACAATCCTTACAGTTGCAAGAGCGTGCGCAGAATCCGCAGTAGAAGCAGCTGAAAACACAGACGACCTTGCCACAGTTGCACGTGCAGCTCTTGAAGGCGGTAAGATAGCACTTGATAAAACTCCTGATATGCTCCCCAAACTTAAAGAAGCAGGCGTTGTAGATGCCGGCGGTATGGGATGGATTTGCATATTTGAGGGTATGCTCAAGGTTATGGAAACCGGTGTTATGGTTGAATATACAGCCGAAGAAACAGGCGTTTCGGCCGGTCCTGATATGGTACTTGAGGAAGAAGAAATTACTTTCGGTTACTGTACAGAATTCATAATTGAAAAAAGTGATTTCAAAGCTTCCGTAAATGAATTTAGAAATACAATTTCACCGCTTGGTGACTGTATGCTTGTAATTGAAGATTTTGACGTTGTTAAGGTGCACATACATACCGATAATCCGGGTCTTGTGCTTCAGGCGGCTCTTAAAATCGGTAGCCTTATCAATATTAAAATAGATAATATGCGTCAGCAGCATAATAATACAATTGCTGCAGCACAGGAAAAAGCTCCCCGAAAGGAATTTGCAATAATTGCAGTTTCTGCAGGAACGGGATTTTCCGATATATTCAAACAGCTCGGCGTTACAGATATAATCGAAGGCGGACAGACAATGAACCCCAGCGCAGGCGATATTGCCGATGCGGTAAATAAAGCAAACGCTGATGTTGTTTATGTTCTTCCTAACAACAGTAACATCATTCTTGCGGCTGAACAGGCAAGGGATATTGTAGATTGCAAGATTGAAATAATCCCGACAAAGACAGTTCCGCAGGGAATAAGCGCAGTAATTGCATTTAATCCAGAATCTTCAGCTGAAGATAATGTGCGTAATATGAAAGACAGCGCAAGCTATGTACAAACAGGTCTTGTAACATATGCCGTACGTGACAGTGAAGCAAACGGTATTGTGATAAAAGAAGGTAACATCATCGGTCTTTCCGATAAAACAATAGTAACTGCAGGTGAAGATATAAACGAAGCAGTTCTTAATGTTTGCGAAAGTATTGCAGATGAAGATACCGGCGTAATAACACTTTATTACGGCAGCGACGTTTCTGAAGACGATGCAAATGCACTTTTCTCTCAGCTTGAAGAAAAGTATGAAGACTGTGATGTAATTCTTCAGTATGGCGGTCAGCCGGTATATTACTATATGGTATCTGCCGAATAATACGGGTGATTTTATGAAACTTCTTGCCGCAACGGGCAATAAACACAAAATAAAAGAAATTTCAAGAATTCTGTCTCCGCTTGGATACGAAATTGTATCTCCAGCCGAACTGGGAATAGATATTGACCCCGAGGAAACAGGCACGACATTTC
>JAFVVU010000289.1 GCA_017502065.1 Clostridia bacterium
ACGCAAGCTTCGCCGCTTACTCCGTACGCAATATGATAACCAATAATTTTATCTGCATACGGACCATTATCAATGTGTTCCATAAGCTTTACAAGTGCTTCGGATGCATCGCGGAGCCATTTATCCGACGAAAAGCTTTGTCTGGCAATTTTTCCGCCTACGTTAGGACGGGTATCCTGCCAGCCATATGCATTATAATAGCCCCTCTCCGAAGCGTAGCCAAGCCAGTCATGAGCCGGTGTATCTACAAGCGCACGTATTTCTTCTTTTTCTCTGGGGCCGGCATAATATACACATACGTCTTCCGGATTTTCGCGGCACCAGTCTACCGGCACATTCAGTTTAACCCTGGGAATAAAATACTTTGCATTGCCGTCTTTAAAAACAGCGTCAAGTATCTTATCGCACAGCGAATAATCATATTTATTTACACCAACCCAGCCGCTGTTTAAAATGCAGGTATGTATTGTAACTCCTGCTTTTGTAAAGCTTTGCTGGTAGCGAGCCTGATTTTCATAATCTTCTGCAAAAACAACAAGTTCGCCATTTTCTTTATATACGGGCGGGTCATAACAAAAGCCAAGTCTTGACCAGAAAACCGGATTATTTCTTAAAAATTCGGTATCCATTTTCATAGTTTCATCCCCTTTTATTTGATTATAGCATCAGCGGCAGATATTGTAAATACAAAAAACCGAAACAAAAATTTCGATTTTCATAACAAAAAAAGGAGCCGAAGCTCCCTTTTTTATCATTTTACGTTTACTTTTATTTCTGCAGATTTCAGTCCCGGTGAGTGCGCTTTTATTATAAGCTCGCCCGGTGCATTTGCCTGAACAAGCACCTGTGCAAGTCCGTTAAATGCTTTTCTTCTCCACGAAGCTTTTTCAGCATAACCGATTTTAACACTCTCGTGAGGACCGATTTTCTTATTTTCCTGTGCAGTTGAAACAACTTTTATTACGTTAGTACCGTTTTTAAAGTTTGCCTGGTACCTGTGTTCTCTTGGTGCAAAGTTGAAGTGGTCACGTCTTTCGCCTATTTTTTCTCCGTTTAAGAAGATTTCGCATTCGCCGTAAAGACGTTCAAATTCAACATATTTATACTGCTCGGTTGCTTCAAATACTGCTTCGTATTCAAAAGTACGTTTCGGAATTGATTTAAGTCCGCCCTGGCGGTGTACCATTCTATAATCATCGCAGAAATGCGGATTCTTTGGTTCCATCCAGCATGCATGTCCTTCAGAAAATTCGTTATAGTTATGTGCTGTTGTTTTTTCAATTTCAATCGGGAATTTATTGTCGCCATCAACTATAAACCAGTTTTCAACCGGTGTTGTGATTTCCTTATCAAGGAATTTATCCGGTTCATATGATGTCGGGTCACCGTTACCTACTGCAATGATTTTACCCGGACCTTCCGTCTCAAAATAAATCATATTATTTGCTTTCGGGTGGGTCTGTCCGCTTGCATCCGCAACATCAACTCTTACAATACTTACGTCGTCATTTGCGGAAATTTCCGGTCTGTCAACAGAAAGCTTCAGACTATCCGGTGCTGTTGGTGTAGTGTATCTTACAACCTTTGTTTCACCGTTTCTTGTTCCGATTGCTTCAATATAACCTCTTTCATAAGGAATGTCCCATGAAAGTGTTTCGTTCTTTTCTACTGTCTTTTTACCCCATGAACAGCCATTTACAATAATTTCAACTTCATCACAGTTGGTGAATACACTTACGCGTACCATTTCACTGCGTACCCAGTCCCAATACGGCAAAAGGTGAAGAACTGTTTCGTCTGTCCACCAGGATTTATAGTAGTAGAAAGCATCTTTCGGGAATCCGCAAAGGTCAATAATACCAAAGGTAGATGACATATTCATATGTTCGAACGGTGCCGGTTCTCCCCTGTAGTCAAAGCCTGTCCACAGGAAGCCGCCAGCCATAAACG
>JAFVVU010000290.1 GCA_017502065.1 Clostridia bacterium
AAACAAGGCTGATATTAAATGCATAAAGCTGTATATGAGAAATGCCGGTTTACATAGCGGAGAGTGGAAAAAGTATACATATATTCTCCCCTCATATATTCCTAAATCCACCGAACCGGAAGCTGAATATATGAGTATGCAGATAAAAATTCCTGCAGAAATAAGCAGTATTTATTTTGATGATATTTCTCTCCGTACCGTTACTGCATATAACGAGGAAAATCTTCTTTCAAACGCTTCCTTTGAGCAGTTTGACGTTGGAGGAACATTACGCAACTGGACAGCAGGAAATATCGAAAACATTTCTCTTTCAGAAGATACACATAAAGATATCTGCAGTATCGGAATAAACAATACAACACTTTATACTTCTGCTCTTGTTGACGGCGGTAAAACATATCTTTTCTACACCTGGTTTAACGCAAGCAACCTGACAAGTGCGGCTTCTTATCCGACACTCAGGGTTCAGGTTGGTGATTTTGTATCTACTACAGATTTTACCGATGCGTTTGACAAGAAAGATTCAGGCTGGTACAAACTCGCCACTGAAGTAACTATCCCCGATTCCGTGGCTGAAAATGCATCCGCAACAGTTGCTCTTATTATGAACGGAGCAGACACCGGATATTTTGATGATGTTTCTTTCAAGCTTAAAGGAAGAACAGGATATACTCTCCGAAACCTTAAAACATCAACAAGTGATTCTTCGATTACTGTTGAATATGATATCAACAGTCACTTTACCGAAGATGGCGGAACCGTAATTTATGTGTTCTTCGATGCGGACGGAAGACTCTTGACAATGGAAAAAGAATCTGCAGCATTTGGCGGAGCACACATTACAAGAACTTTTGATAAGGTTAACTTTGCAAGTATGAAAATATTTGTTTGGGACAGCCTTGGAGGAATGCTTCCGTACAGTAATGTAATTCAATAATATTTAGCGGGCACCGCAAAGTGCCCGCTTATTTTTTTATCCAAAAAAGCAAGTCTTTTTTTGTCTAAAACGCTCAAATTATTTTTTCTTATTCCTTTTTCTTGAATTGCACATTTTTATAGGTTATAATTATAATGATATATTATGTTATATATTGGAGAGGGGATTTTTTGATATGTTTAAAAGAGGATTAGGATTCATTCTTCTTGTTGTAATGGCACTGTCTGTTTTTGCAACGGGCTTTGTGTGTCAGGCGGAGGATGTATCATTAGTACAGAATGTTGATTTTCTGTTTAATGGTCATATGGAATGGCTTAACACAAGCTATGCCTGTTGGTCAGGAAGTCACCTGCCCGAAACAGAAAATGTTCACGGTGGATTAAAAGCGTTAAAGCTTGTTACAACACCCGCTTTAACCGAAGATGAAAAATCCAACGAACGACAACTTTGGGTTCAGACTATTTCCGGTCTTGTTCCCGGACAAACATATACTATCGGTGCATGGGTATATACCGAAGATCTTGTTGCAGGAAACTACTGGACAAAAGCCTATGCCGGTATGAAAATTGAATACTGGGATGAAAACGGTCATACAGTTGGCTCAAAATCTCTCGAAATTCTCCCCAACACCGCATCATGGTCTTACGGAGAATGGACTTATCAGGAAGTTTCTTCCGATTGTCCTGCCACCTGCGACGGCCGTGCATATATTCATGTCCGCCATGACGGTATCGGTACTGTTCTGTTCGACGACCTTCGTGTTATCGGTCCTGCAACTGCCGAAACTGCCGAATCCATTGCAAATAAAAAAGCTTCCTATCAGGAAGGCTATGATATGGCTATGTACTTTTTAAATAAACAGGAAGACTATACAAAATTTGCCACTTTGGCAACCGATGCCGTAAACTTTGTTTCAAACCCCGGTTTTGAAACAGCGTCTGCTTATTATGTAGAAGGCGAAGAAGACTTTTACGAGGAAGACGGCGACATTAATTGCGGTGCTAAAAACTGGGGGCGCTCCAGATATGGTGCAAGCACTGCCAGCGGCGTAATTGAAACAGTATGCCGTACAAAAGAAGAGGTTCATTCCGGCGAATATGCAATGAAAATTCATATACCGGATACCTATACTGCTTACAGCCACCCTTATGCGCAGCAGACGCTTACCACAAGCGGCAAAGGTGAAACTTTTGTTGCCGGCGCTGAGTATATTTTATCATCATGGATTAAAACCGTTGACGTAGCTTACAAAAGCGGTGCTTATTACAAGGTTCAGGCAAACACTCCATCCGGCACATATTATACACTCGGAAATGAAGCTACAAAAATTTATGATACCAAGGGCGAATGGACTGAAATGAAATTCGTTTTCACCATGCCAGAAAACATTACGTCTATTTACATATATGTAAGATTACACGGTCCGGGTACGGTTTATTATGATGATGTGGTTTTAGGACGCTCAAGCAACAACGACCCTCTCGATTTCCATACAGAACACACCTTCTATTACACAGAAGATGATAATATTGACGCAACAGCTGATATCAAAACAAATATTTTTTCAATTGAAAACGATTCAACCGTTACCTTCTCAATCGAAGATGAAAACGGGACTGTTGTTACAAGCAAGACAGTAGCTGCGGCAGAAAATAACCACGTTACCTTTCCCACCTCTGTTCTTACTGTCGAAAAGGCACAATATATTCTGAAAGCCGAATATAAAAATGCTGCCGGTACTGTACTCAGCTCTCATTCAAAACGCATTTACAGATTTGACAGACCGACAGCTATCAACGATAAGAAGAACTATGTTGACCCTGTAACCGGCAAAGAAATGTATCCGTTCTTTATGTACGGTGCAGAATATACAACCACTGATGCACTTGCCGCTTCCGGATTTACGGTTATAAGAACAAACATAAAAATCAACGATGATGCCGATATTTTGTCTAAGCTTGATGATGCACATTCCAAAGGAATGAAGGTTTTATTTGCTCTTTACGGAACTGTTGCAGGACACCCAAAACAGATTGAACGCACAAGATATCTTGTTTCTACATATAAAGACCATCCGGCAATTGCTGCATGGATGCTGATGGACGAACCTTCTCTTCACGTATGGGAAGGCGGAATTCTTACATATGACGAAATGTTGTATTACCTTGAAGAAGGTTACAGAGCTGTAAGGGAAATTGATGACGTTCATCCGGTATATAACATCGAAACTGTCGGCAAATCTGATAACAGCTATGAAAGAACCGGTCAGCTTTGCGATATTTTTGCCATTGACCCATATCCGAGCGGCACAGCATCTTCGATAGGCGGATATCTTGTAAGAGCTACCGAAAGAGCACGAAATGCCGTATATGACGAAAGACCTGTATGGGTACTTGGTCTTGCATCTGACTGGTCAGGTAGTTACGCACACCCATTTGTTACACCAACAATGCTCCGTTTCCAGGTATATGATGCTCTTTGGGCAGGTGCAAAAGGTGCAGGCCATTACCTCGCTCCAACAGAAGATGAAGACACAAGAGCGGAATATCCGGACACTTGGGCAACTGAAAACAGCAGGATATATAATGAAACTTTCCAGAAAGCAAATGCAACAGGTGAAATAAAAGAGCTTTTTGAACATTTTTCACTTGGTAAGCATACTGTTTTCAACGAAGGTACCGGTAACGGATACAGATACCGCGCATGGTATAAAGATAACGGTGAAATGTATATGGCTGTCACAAGCAAAATGGCAAAGGATGAAAAAGGCAAAGATGTTATGCTTGACAGTCTTGTAACCGATATTAAGCTTGTAAATGAAGATGGCAGCATTTCTATTGACGGATTTGATGCTACTCTTGTTAACGGTCTTTCTGAAGAAAAGCTTACCGCTTCCGACAATACTTTTGCAATGACACTTACTGTCGGTGAAGCTTCCCTTTATAAAATAACTCCGGCAGAAAATATCAACTTCTCTGCTGCAGGACAAAAAACTCCGGTTGCTTACGGCAATGAAATTATTGAAAACGGAAATTGCGAAGCTACTCTTCCAACAGGATTTGTAACAAGCTCAGCAGCAAATGCTGCACTTTCTTCAGAACAGGCATTTGGCGAAGGAAGTTCCGTTAAGCTTACTCCTTCTTCCGGAAACAACTATTCATATGCCAATGCTTCAATTCCCGTAGAATATAATGCAAGCTATGCTTTCTCC
>JAFVVU010000291.1 GCA_017502065.1 Clostridia bacterium
TATTACTGTAACACCGAATTTCTGCATTACCTCTATTGTAATATCAATATACGGTTTGGACTGGAGTTCCCCGTCGATTATGATCGTGCCTCCGGTAATCGGAAGTGCAAAGAGAAGTCCCGTTATAAACTGAGAGCTGACATTTCCCGGCATTGTAAATACGTTTGTTTTAAATCCACCCTCAACAAGAAGAGGCAGGTTCTTCTTTATATACCGCATATTAATTATGCCGTCATACTGGTCAAGCGGACGCTCGGGAAGTCTTCCCTCGCCCACAAAAGTTGTATTTTCGGTAAGAGCAGCAAAAACCGGAATCAAAAAGCGAAGAGTTGAGCCTGATTCGTGGCAGTCTGCCGTTACGTTTTTATTAATTTTATCAAGTCCGTAAATTGTAAGGCTGTCGCCATCTGCATCAATTCTGCAACCGAGAGCACGCACCACCCCAACCGTTGCTTCAACATCAACCGATGGTGTTACCGGTCCAACGGTGCTTTTTCCTTTAGCAAGAGCGGCGCATATTATCGCTCTGTGCAGAATGCTTTTCGATATGGGAAGTGATATATCCCCCGAAAGCCTTGACGGAGTTATTTGCATATCCATTAAAATAAGCCCCCAAAAACCTTTGTATCTGTTTTATGAATAAAGGATTTACCTATTTCTTCAAGCATTATTACATTAAGCTGTTTACCGATATTCTTTTTATCCGCACCGATAAACTCTACAGATTTTTCAAGTACATCTGTATCGATTTCGTACGGTAAGTCATACTTTTTAAGGCACTCAACAATTTTTTCTGCTGAGCCTGCCTTTGTAACCCCAAGCTTTTCGGACAGAATGGTTACATAGTTCATTCCTATCGCAACTGCTCTGCCGTGTGACAGCGTAGAATAGTTATAATACTTTTCTATTGCATGGCCGATTGTATGCCCGAAATTAAGCTTCATTCTTGCACCGGTATCAAGCTCGTCCTCTTCTACATAACGGCGTTTTATGTCTACACAGGTATAGATAATATTTTCTATATTTGCATCAAACTCTTCTTTTGAATATGACCGGAGTTTATCAAACAAATCAGCATCTTCAATACATCCGTATTTGATTACTTCCGCCATACCGTCGGCAAAAAAGTCAGGTGACAGAGTTTTAAGTACAGTAGGGTCGATGATTACGGCATGCGGCTGATAAAAGTTACCTATCATATTTTTACCCTGCGAAAGATCTACCGCCACCTTGCCGCCAACGGACGAATCCACCTGTGCAAGAAGTGTTGTCGGAATCTGCACGTATTTTATTCCGCGCATATATGTTGCCGCCGCAAAGCCTGCTGTATCGCCTACAACACCGCCGCCGAGCGCAACAATAAAATCTCCTCTGTTGAACGAATTATCCGCTAAAAAGCCGTAAATTTCATTAAGAGTATATATTGTTTTGCTTTCTTCTCCTGCCGGAAATACGAATTTATACACATCATATTTTGAAGCAAGGCTTTCTACCACAGTATCGGCATGAAACTCATCCACGTTACTGTCGGTAATAATTGCACATTTGCCTTTTAAATCGATATAATCCGCAATATGGGAAAGCGCACCATTTTCAATTGTTATATCATATGCCTTTCCGGGTATATTTACTGTTAATTTCATATTAAACTCTCCTTACAGACACACTTTGACAAGAGGCAGAATAATAAGGCTTACAAGTGTTGAAACCGAAACCATTACTGCCGGGAAATACGGATCTGCACCGTAACGCTCCGCAACAATTGACTGTGTTGCCATTACGGGCATAAACGACTGCACGGTAAAGACGTTTCGCATAATGGGTTCCATCGGAATAAACGAAATTACCGCAATTGCAATTGCCGGACCCACCAAAAATCTGAGGCAAAGTCCGAGAATGATATTTTTGTCGAATTTAACGTTTTTAAGCCCTTTGTCAGCAAGAACAAATCCGATATACATCATTGCGATTGGTGTTGTCATTGAACCGACCGAATCAAAGGTTTTCATTATAAAATCGGGTAATTTTACCGGTGTTATGTATGTACCGATAAGAAGAAGCAGTATTCCTGCAAACATTCCGTAAAGCGGCGGAGGAATAAGCTTTTTAATCACCTCAAGCGGTTTTTGTTTTTCTACTTTTCCTGAAATGATATTTACGCCTATTGTCCAGAACAAAAGCATATTGGACATATAGTAATAAAGCACAAACGGAACACTTGCCTGTCCGAACATTGCAAGGTTTACCGGAAGGCCCATAAAAATTGTATTATTTAGCGCCGTCATTACAACCATTGAGCCGGCATATTTACGTTCAATCTTAAACAGTTTTACTATGCCAAAGCCTGCCGCAAACCCAAGAATATGACATATAAGCGGAACTGCAACATATTTTGGTATGTTTACAATTTCTGCAGGTGAAAAGGATTCCATTACGCTTGTGAATATGTTAAGTGGTGAGGTTATATTTACAACCAGCCACGACATAAACACTGCAACCGTTTTATTTATTTTTCCTTTTGCAGTAAGTATAAATCCAAGGACAAGAAGCATAAATACAGAAAGTACTGCTTCAAATCCGCCTAAAAATGCTGTCAAGTGTGGTCATATCCTTTCAAAAAAATGTGTATAGTCTTCGTTTGCCTTGCAGTACATTTTATTTATCATTGCAAGGAATTGCAAATCAGTTGCCGCTATGTCAAACGAAAGCATTTCGTCTATATTTTCCCTGCCAAGATTAGTTATTATCGGCAGGTGTGAGTTTTTCTTTATTTCTTTCATAATTGCCGTGCCTGTTTCATCAGCAGCAAGCACGCGAATATATCTTGCACCTGTATTTACAAACTCTTCAAGCTTGTCTTTTGTAAGTCCCATCATCATACAGGAAATTATTCTCATAATTCTTGTATGTGTATATCGCTTGGTTTTTACTGCCGAAACAATATCAGAGAGGCTGCTGTATTCCTGAGCGGCTTTTGCGATACGGTTTTCAATTCCTTCTGTTACATAAGCGGCGTTTGCAAGGTCAATTCTACCCGTACGGATAAGACCTGCAAAAAGTGTGCCGAGAATATCAGGATTTGTATATCTGTCTTCTTCAAGCGCCGGTTTATAAATTCCAAAGGCCGGCATATATTTTTCAAGTGCCTCAAAATTCTTTTCAGAAATAAGGCGTCTGCATCCCTTTGCGCTTATATAGTCGCCATCGGGATTTTCGCTGTCATAACCACTTCCCTCACGTTTTACCGTAAGCGGAGTGAGCTTAAGATTATATTTATCTATTGCCTTTAAATATTCAACTGCAAGAATGTCATTTGGGGTAAAATCCGTACCCGCTGCTGCAGCTATTGCAGATGAATAGCTTTTTCCTTCTGCAAGGTGCGCACTTATTCCTGTTTCCTGTGCTGATGCCATAGATTTTAGCTTGTCAATATCGCCTGTTTCGCTACCAAATGAAACACAGTCACAGCCGATATTTTCAAGAAGTCTTATTGCCCCTCCTGCAAAAATTTCCGCAGGAGCGCAGGCAAAACAAAAAGGCAGTTCAACCACAAGGTTTGCCCCTGCCATAATGGCGGATTTTGCCCTTGTCCACTTATCAAAAGATGCCACTTCTCCCCTTTGGGTAAAGCTACCGCTCATAACTGCGACAACCGCGTCTGCACCGGCAAGCTCTTTTGACCTGTCTATATGAAATTTGTGTCCGCTGTGAAGCGGATTATATTCCGCAACTATGCCGCATACTTTCATATAACAACGTTCCTTCTGTTAATCTAAAATGCTAAATGCACAAAATGACCATATTAAATATGGTTAATATATACATATTATCATAAAATTACATAAAATACAAACTTTTTTTCAAAAAAATATTGTATACAAAGAAATTTTGTTGTATAATGGTATTATTATAAAATGCAAAGGAGTATGCACTATGAGTAATTTTCTTGAAAGAATAAAAGAAAGGGCTAAACAGGATAAGAAAACCATTGTTCTTCCCGAGTCTATGGACAGAAGAACATGGGAAGCTGCCGAAATCATTTTAAAAGAAGACATTGCAAATGTTATTATCATCGGCACACCTGAAGAAGTTGAAGCAAACAGCAAAGGACTTGATGTTTCCAAAGCTACTGTTATCAACCCCTTTACATACGAAAAAACAGAAGAATATTTAAACCTTTTCGTTGAACTTCGTAAAAGCAAAGGACTTACATACGAACAGGCTAAAGAAACTGCACTTGGCGACTACATGTACTATGCTTGTCTTATGGTTAAAGCCGGCGATGCTGACGGCGTTGTTTCCGGTGCTTGCCATTCAACAGCTAACACACTTCGTCCGAGTCTTCAGATTATCAAAACAAAACCGGGTGTTAAACTTGTTTCCGCATTCTTCGTAATGGTTGTTCCGGATTGTGAATACGGTGCAAACGGTACATTCATTTTTGCAGACAGCGGACTTGAACAGAATCCGGATCCGGAAAAACTTGCTGCAATTGCTGCTTGCTCAGCTGAATCTTTTGAACTTCTTGCTGAAAGCGAAGCTATTGTTGCAATGCTTTCTCACTCAACAAAAGGCAGCGCTAAACACGCTGACGTTGATAAAGTTGTTGAAGCTACTGCAATCTGCAAAGCTAACAACCCGAACCTTAAAGTTGACGGCGAACTCCAGCTTGACGCTGCTATCGTTCCTTCCGTTGGTTCATCCAAAGCTCCCGATTCTGCAGTTGCAGGTAAAGCAAACGTTCTTGTTTTCCCTGACCTTGATGCAGGTAACATCGGTTACAAACTTGTTCAGAGACTTGCAAAAGCTGAAGCTTACGGCCCGGTAACACAGGGTATTGCAATGCCTATTAATGACCTTTCCAGAGGATGCTCTGCTGAAGATATCGTTGGTGTTGTTGCTATCACATGTGTTCAGGCTCAGGCTCAGAAATAATCATAAATAATTACAGGAGGAAATTACAATGAAAATATTAGTTATTAATGCAGGTAGTTCTTCTCTTAAATATCAGCTTATTGATATGGCTGACCAGTCTGTTCTTGCAAAAGGTCAGTGTGAAAGAATCGGTATTGAAGGTTCTCTTCTCAAACACACACCGGCAGGAAAAGATACTGTAAAAATTGAAGAAGCTATGCCTAACCACACAAAAGCTATTACACTTGTTCTTGATGCACTTTGCAATAAAGACCATGGTGTTGTTGCTTCTCTTGATGAAATTTCTGCAGTTGGTCACCGTGTTGTTCACGGCGGAGAATTCTTTAAATCTTCCGTTCTTATTGACGACGGCGTAAAAGAAGCTATCAAAGCTTGTTTCGACCTTGCTCCGCTTCACAATCCGGCTAACCTTATCGGTATTGAAGCTTGTGAAGAAGCAATGGGCAAAAATGTTCCGCAGGTTGCTGTATTTGATACAGCTTTCCACCAGACAATGCCTGACTATGCATTTATGTACGGTGTTCCTTACGATGCATATGAAACATACAAAGTAAGACGTTACGGTTTCCATGGAACATCTCACAAATATGTTTCAAACAGAGTTGCTGAAATCATGGGCAAAAAACCGGAAGAGCTTAAAATCGTTACAGCTCATCTCGGAAACGGTTCTTCAATTGCCGCTGTTGACTGCGGTAAATCTGTAGATACATCAATGGGATTCACTCCTCTTGCAGGTCTTCTTATGGGTACAAGAAGTGGTGACATTGACCCGGCTATCATTACATATCTTAAAGATAAATATTCAATGACTGCTGAACAGGTTATCAATACACTTAACAAAGAATCCGGTGTTTACGGGGTATCCGGAATAAGCAGTGACTTCCGTGACCTTATGGCTGCTGCAGACAGCGGAAACAAACGTGCACAGCTTGCACTTGATATGTTTATCTATCAGGTTAAACGTTATATCGGTGCTTATGCAGCTGCAATGGGCGGCGTTGACGTAATTGTATTTACAGCAGGTATTGGTGAAAATACAAAAGAAATCCGTTTCGGTGCTTGCGAAGGTCTTGAATTCATGGGTGTTAAGATTGACGCTGCTAAAAATGACATGCGCGGAGAAGAAGCTCTCATCAGCACAGATGATTCCAAAGTTAAAGTTTACGTTGTTCCTACAAACGAAGAACTTATGATTGCTATGGATACAAAAGCAATTGTTGAAGGCTAATTCAGATTAAACTATTAAAGCCGGTGCAAAATGCACCGGCTTTTTTATTGAGACGTCGCAAATGTCTCTTTATACATTTCAGGGCTACGAGAAAATAGTGCAGAATGGGCAAACTGAAGCCGAAGGCCTTGCCCGACGGCGTACAGAGGTACGCCGAGAGGTGAAGTTTGTTCATAGCATAAA
>JAFVVU010000292.1 GCA_017502065.1 Clostridia bacterium
TGTTCCAGTGTGCCTGAGCGGCATCTATCATCATACCGATTGAATTCGGTTTAACTTCCCAGCCCACACGGTCGAAAAGATAAAACTCAAATTCGGGCAGAATTCTCATTTCATCGGCAATACCGCAGTCTCTCATATACTTTTCTGCGGCAAGCACAATGTTTCTCGGATACTGCGCAAGCGGTCTGTTTTCGGGATTGTCGATAATCATTGCATTACCTGTCATTGACAATGTCGGAATCTGGCAGAACGGGTCAACTACAGCTGTATCAGGATCGGGAATGAACACCATATCACTTTTTTCAACAACGGCATATCCGTAGTTTGAAGCGTCAAAGCCGATGCCGTTTTTCATTGTTTTTTCCGAAAAGTTGCTTGCCGGAATTGTAACATGGCGGTACTGACCGTTTATGTCCACCATTTTGAAATCAACCATTTTAATGTCGTTTTCTTTGATAATGTTTAAAATATCCTGAACCGTTTTCATTTGAATCTCTCCTCTTATTCAAATATATTCTTCGGTGTATATCCTGTTTTTATAAGTCCCTCTTTGAACGCCTCGACACATTCGTCGGTTTCGTCAAGCAGATACGGACGTGCAATTATTCCGTCCGACATCGGATACCTGAAATCGTAGTCCACACTGCCGAACCATACCGCAATTTTTATGTTGTCGTATTTATGGATTACGTCAAACATATTGCGGATCCACTGCGGTTTATCGCCGCCGACGGAGCTTGATGAAAATTCAGTTATAATCCATGGGAACTCGCTGAAATATTCGCCGCAGTTTGCGGCAATTCCGTCGTAAATTGTTTCAAATTCACGCCACTCTTCGCCGAAAACATCAGCATAATATGTTCCTGTGTTATATCCCGTAACACCGAAAATCTGTACATATTCGTTACCGGGATAATAGTTCACATAGTGGTTATATTCGTTCGGCGGGCAGTTTCTGTCGTTTGGATTGAAAATCCAGATTGTGTTGTTAACGCCCTCTTCCTTGAATATATCATAAATATGGCGCCATACCTGTTTATAAAGCTCGGGTTCATTAAGTGTACATGCGCCGCCGTAGCTTACCCAGTCGGAGTTCATTTCGTTATTTAAACGAAGCATTACCGGATGACCAAATTCTTTGAACTGTGATGCCATTTTTCTTATATCGTCATCCTTCTGACCGTCGAGCACCGCAAAAAACGGTGTATATCCGTTAAGGTCAAGGTTCATAACAGTTGCAATCTGTATTGTGAATTCAACCAGCTTGCCCTGGGCATATGCATCACGAAGTCCGTCAACGGGAACGTCCTCGCCAAAATAGATATATTCCATTGCAACGGAGAATTTATTTTCAATTTTTTCTTCTACCGCTTCAATTTTTGCAAGATTGCGGCTGCGGACCGCCTGCGGACGGTAAAGTCCCCACAGGAGATTATCGCCGTTTACGATGTTGTTATAAACTGTTTTTGTTTCTTCGCTCCAGTATTCCGGAACAACGGGTTTGAAGGTATCATAAAATCCGGCTTTTCCCGTCATTGCAACCGCTTCGTTAAACGATGCAACGGCGCTGTCCACCGTGTTTACAAAATCTTCGGAATATTCTTTTGTATTAAACGTCATTCTGAAATATATCTGCGTTGGTGTGTATAAATAGCAGTGTGCATAGGTGTTATATTCATAAATTCCGTTTTCGGGAACATTTCTTGTAAAAATAATGGATTCAACATTATAGTCGCCCACCTGCTTTATTTCGTCGCGGTGGATTGTGAGGTTGTTTTCTTCAATAAAACGGGGGTCCATCATATAGCGGTTTTCGTATTCCGCAAGGTATCCCACAACGTCTTCATAAGGTGAATATTCTTTTGTTATTGCAAAAGTGATATCCTTTTCGGGAATTTTTCCTTTTGTCTGGATTTTCGCATGGCTTACATCAAACTCCGCCCTGCCGGGGAAAGTAACGTTATACGCCATCGGATAGTTTGTGTACGAGGTTTTTCCGTCTGCAAAGGAAACCTTATGCACATCCTGAGAAAAATCAGGAAGCTCCCCTTCGTATTTCTGATTGTTCCAGATATAATACTCTTCGGCATTGACGCGTTCGCCGAAATACATCACGCATCCCGTTACGATAAGCGCCACCGCAAGTGCTATGTAAATAATAGGGTTTTTAAATACTTTTTTCATTTTTGCACCTCATTATTGTGTAAATGTATGATTATTATAGCATAAATTTCTACTTATTTCAATATATAAAAAACAAGAGCGATTATTCGCTCTTTTCCGTCTTTATTCTTAAAAACTCAAACCATACTGCCGCCGCGCCGCACTCGATGCAAATAAACAGTATCGTCTGATATATCTGATGTGAAAGCACGTGATGGTAATAATCAAATGTGCCGCCCGAAACCGAAAGTGATTTTATTACCAGAGCGGCACAAAAAGCCGCGCCCGTCAAAATAAAAATCAGCGGTATTTTTGCCGCAAGGTTTTTTGTTTTCCCCATTTTTATTCCCCCATAATTACCAGTTTATGTTATCTTGCTTTTTCGCCTTTTTTCTATATAAATATTCTATAATATCCGCATAAATAAAGCAATGTAAACATTTTGTCAAGGGAGATAACATTTGCCGGTATTTTGAAAGTTTTTTCCATAAATGTAAATAAATTGTAGTAAATTTATATAAAAATTGGTAATTTGACGAGCGCTTTTTCTTGATGTTGACGTGTGGCGGCGGTATAATTAAATACGAGGGAGAGAGATGAGCCGGAGCGGCACAAACAAGCGACGGCTTAACTTTGCATAATATGCCGGCAATACCCCCGCCGGAAAACCGGCGCCGGCATATTATGCAACCAAAATTTTTAATTTGGAGGAAAATATGAAAAAAGAGCTTACCGTAATAAAAAAATCAGCCGCACTCGGCGGTCTTATTGAATACAGTCTTGTTACCGATATTTACAGAAATGAAGAGGATGTTCATGCAGTGTACGGAGTGCAGGTGGCAATTACAAAAAACGGCCGCACCATAAGCAGTGAAACCGTTCGCGATATTTCATGCATCAAAAAAAGAGTTGAGGATTTTATATTTTTCTTAAGCGAAAACGAGGTCCTTCCCGGCACGCTTTTTGATGTTGTTTCGGATTCTCTTGAAGATACGGGCGAATTAAAATCCCCGAAAGGGGAAAAGAAATTAAAAAA
>JAFVVU010000293.1 GCA_017502065.1 Clostridia bacterium
AACTTCAAAGCTTATATGAGAACGTCATATGAACATATTCTGGAAGTTGCAAAGCTTAATTTGTTTGACTGTCTTGCACATCTTGATTATCCGAAACGCTATATGGCACTTCACGGACTAAGGGTAAAACCGAGCGACTATATGGAGCTCATTGAAGAGATTTTAAAAACGGTTATTGCAAACGGCAAGGGGATAGAGGTTAACTGTTCGGGGCTTCGCCATCGCGTTAACGAAACCCTGCCAAACCTTGAAATTCTTAAACTTTATAAATCACTTGGCGGTGAAATAATAACGGTCGGTTCGGATGCACACCGCTATGAGCATGCGCTTTTGTACATAAAAGAAACGTATGAAGTAATGCAAGCAGCAGGGTTTGATTATATAACTCTGTTCGATAAACGAATTCCGAAATTTGTTAAATTCTGAAAGGAGAATTTATATGAATACAAACACACAAATCAAACAGATTGCAGAAAGAATCAAAGAGCTTCGTGATATACTTGATATGTCCTCGGCACAGGTTGCACAGGAAGTCGGTATTCCCGAAGAAGAATATATGCTTTATGAAGAGGCTAAAGCGGATATCCCCGTCAGCGTGCTTTATGCCGTCGCTGCGGCCCTCGGGGTCGACACAACTGTACTTCTTACCGGTGAAACACCGCGTATGGAAGGCTACACCGTTGTCAGAGACGGAAAAGGTGTTGAGGTTGAAAGATATGCAGGCTACAAATTTGCCTCTCTTGCAGCAAACTTTATCGGCAGAGAAATGGAACCGATGATTGTTACTCTTAATAAAGGGGACAAACCTGCAGAGCTTGTATACCATGCAGGTCAGGAAATCAACTTTGTGCTTGAAGGAACTGTAATGGTAACAATCGGCAAAAAAACAATCACTCTTGAAAAAGGTGACAGTGTGTATTTTGATGCAATGCAACTTCATTCACAGCAGGCGCTTACCGAAACGGCAAAGTTTCTGACAGTTATTAACGAAAACGCGAAAGGACTGAAATAAAGATGATAGAAAAGTTTGTTCCTCAGACAGAGTTTTCAAGCTATGAGGATTTTAAACAGAACTATAAATTAATTGTTCCGGAAAACTTCAACTTTGCCTATGATATAATTGACGGCTGGGCAGCTGAGGATGATAATAAACCGGCACTTTTCTGGTGCGATGACGAAGGTCACGAAAAGGAATTTACATTCGGTGACATTAAAAGATTAAGTAATAAAGTTGCTAACTACTATAAAAAACTGGGTATTAAAAAAGGGGATAAGGTAATGCTTATGCTCCGCCAGCGACCGGAAGCGTGGATATGCATCGTGGCTCTGTGTAAACTCGGCGCAGTAAGTATTCCGGCAACATTCCAGCTTACTCCCAAAGATATTGAATACAGATGTAACAGCGCCGAAATCAAAATGATTACCGCTGTTGATGACGATGAAATAATTAAACATATTGAACTTTCAAAAGATAAATGTACAACTCTTGAAAAAATCGGTATCGTGGGCACAAACATTCCGGACGGAATGCTTGATTTCCGTACCGAATATATGAAAGAAAGTGATGTATTTGACCGCCCGACAGGTGCGGAAGGCACAACCAACGAAGATACAATGCTTATCTATTTCTCGTCCGGCACGTCAGGAATGCCGAAAATGATTCGTCACGACTTCCGCTATCCGCTTGGACATATCGTAACCGCAAAATACTGGCAGAAAGTCCAGGACGGCGGACGCCACCTCACAATGTCGGATTCCGGCTGGGCAAAATTTGCCTGGGGTAAAATCTACGGGCAGTGGATTTGCGGTGCCGAAATCGTTGCATATGACGATAAAAAATTCAATCCGGCACACCTTCTTGCAACACTCCGCAGAATCAAACCGGTAACCTTCTGTGCGCCGCCAACGGTTTACAGATTCCTTATTAAAGAAGATATAACAAAAGAAGACTTTGCATCTGTTCAGCATGCGTGTATCGCAGGTGAACCTCTTAATCCGGAGGTTTATAACAGATTTTATGACCTCACCGGACTTCACCTTACAGAAGGTTTCGGACAGACAGAAACAACTGTTATAATTGCAAACTTCGGTTGGTTTGATGTAAAACCCGGTTCAACCGGAAAACCGTCGCCGATTTATGATATTGATATTGTTGATGCCGATGGTAACTCATGTGAAGATGGTATCGTAGGCTCAATCGTTATAAGAAATGCGGAAGCTGACAGACCTGCAGGTCTTTTCAGAGAATACTACCGCGATGATGAAGCTAATGTAAAGGCATGGCAGAACGGTATGTATAATACAGGCGATACTGCATGGCGTGATGCCGACGGATATTACTGGTTCGTAGGAAGAAACGATGACGTAATCAAATGCTCCGGTTACCGTATCGGACCATTCGAGGTTGAAAGCGCACTTCTTACACATAAGAGCGTGCTTGAATGTGCAGTAACCGCCGCACCGGACCCGATCCGCGGACAGGTTGTAAAAGCAACAGTAGTTCTTGCAAAAGGATACACACCGTCTGATGAACTCCGTAAAGAACTGCAGAACCACGTTAAGGTAACAACAGCTCCTTATAAATATCCGCGAATTCTTGAGTTTGTGGACGAGCTTCCGAAAACAATAAGCGGAAAAATCAAACGTGCAGAAATCAGAAAAGAAGATAACAAGTGATAAAAAGCGACCATTAGGTCGCTTTTTTTGTATAACCCATGAAAAATGTGGCAATAATTGATGAAACAACTTTTTGGAGGAACTATGACATTACTTAGAATTTCATCAATTACACTTCTCAGCACCATTATTATTTCGGTTATTTTATCAACAGCAATCGTGTGTGTGGGCAGTGAACCAAAACCTGCGTTTGACGGAGAAATAGTGCGCCTGCACGTTATTGCAAACAGCGATACGGACTTCGACCAGGCACTTAAACTTAAAGTACGTGACAGTGTGCTTGCAGTATCAAAAACTGCAGACAGTGCAGAAATGACAATTGATTTTGCAAAGGAAAATGCAGAAAATATGAGAAATGCCGCCCTTGAAACAATAAAAAAAGAGGGTTATGCATACGATGTGAAAATTGAAACAGGAGTGTTTCCGTTTCCTGCCAAAACCTATGGTGACTTAACTTTCCCTGCGGGTGACTATAATGCCGTAAGAGTAGTGATAGGCGAGGGGAAAGGGCAGAACTGGTGGTGTGTAATGTTTCCGCCGCTTTGCTTTGTAAATGAAACAACGGGAATAATGCCG
>JAFVVU010000294.1 GCA_017502065.1 Clostridia bacterium
CGGAAATGCGGAAAAAAGCAGGGCTTGGTGAGTATGATGAAGCTGCCTGGGCAGATGGATTTTATATGCATGCACTTAACGACGGGCTTATGACATCGCACGAGTTTGTGCAGTGTTATGAAAAGCAAAATCCGCTTCATAAAGATGCTCCGGTAACGGCAAAACGCTTTGCACAGTGGATGAGACTTCTGCACAAAGCAGATGAAACCGAAATGCCGCAATATAAGGCTACATATATGACAAAAAGCGACATTGCGCTTGTGCTTTCATTTTTTGAACCATATATTCTGCCCAAAATGGGAATGGTTCTTCATGAGGGTAAGGTTGTCAAAATAACAGAAAAATATACCAAAGATAAAATAAACCGTGTTATTGCGGTTTCAACCGAAAAAAATTATATTGAAATACTTGTTAGTCTTGATAAAAACACGCCTGTGTTTATGCAGCTTGATAACGAAATTGCTGTGATAGGAAAAGGCAGAACAGACACATCGGGCGCACTGCGCGTGGGCGACAGTGTTAAGCTTTATATGAAAGATAAGGCTCTTTATTTTGCAAGCGTAACGGAATATGAAAAGAACGAAGAATATGCGGGCTCTCTTGCGGTATATTCCGGAAACTTTTATTTTTATGACAGCCCCGGCGGATACGTTGTTCTTGACAATGCAAAATCCTATGCAACCGGCGAGATTTCCGGTTTTGTACAGATAGAGCTGAATAAGGAAACAGAAATAATGTTTAAGCATAAACCGATAAACACGGATGAGCTTGGCACAGTTTTTGATAAGTTTTGCTTTGCATATGTGAAAAGCACATGGACAGGCGGCCTTGAAAGAGTTTGTCGTCTTGTGATTGAATAGGAGGGAATTACATGAAAAAAATAGCAGCGCTTCTGCTTGCTTTTACAATGCTTTTTTCTACAGTAGCTTTTGCTGAGGAAACTGAATATGAGCATGGCTTTACCGTAGATTACATGGATATGATAATTGAATATATTGCCGAAAACTATAAATTCGGTGTAACGGAAGGACAGCTTTATGAAACAGTTGTAAAGAAAATGCTCGATGAAAATCCGCAGCTGTTTGAAGAAATCCTTAAAATAGCTTTCGGGTCACTGGATAAGCACTCGGAATTTCTTGTGTATGAAGAAATGCAGGACCTTATAGGGTCAATACAGGCATCTGTGTGCGGTATAGGCGTGAATGTTCAGGAACGTAACGGGGAGATAGTTGTTGTAAATCCAATAGAAAATTCTCCCGCAAAAAAAGCCGGAATTCTTTCCGGTGACGTAATTGTAAGGGTTGATGGGGAAGAAATTTCCGGCAAAAGTCTTGCATATGCGCAAGGCATAATCACGGGCGAAAAGGGAACAGAGGTTAAAATCGGTATCCGTCGTCCCGGACAGACTGAAATTATTTATTTCACAATTATAAGAGATAAATTTGAGCAGACAACCGTAGCGGGCAGCATTGTTGAAGACGGTAAAATAGGATATCTTGTAATATCAAGCTTTTCAACTCACACAGCTGCAGAAGTAAAAGAAAAGCTGGCGTATTTCGATAAAAACGGCGTCAAAAAGCTTATTATAGATTTGCGTAATAACCCCGGTGGAGATAAGGATGCGCTTATTGAAATTCTGCGCATGTTTACTCCGAAAGGACCTATTTTCAATATTGAATTCAAGGATTCAAAACAAAACGAAAAGTATTATAACAATAAAGATAATTCAAAGAAATATAAAGTTGTGGTGCTTGTAAATGAATACAGTGCAAGTGCGGCAGAAGCCTTTGCCGGCACAATGAAAGATACAAAAGCGGCAAAAATTGTCGGCACAACAACCTATGGTAAAGGTACCGTACAGACAGTAAATAATCTTCTTACAGGCGCAGGCTTCAGACTTACAATTGCAACATATACAACTGCAAAAGGTACTCCGGTTGACGGAGTCGGCGTAATTCCGGATTATGAAATCAAAAACAAAAAGTGCCTGCTTTCACAGCATCCGGAAGTAAATGATATTGAATTTGCGGCGGAAATAAACGAAAATTCATCCAAAGAAAGCATCTATACAATAGAACAGCGTCTTAACCTGCTTAATATCTATACAGGTGCTGTGGATGGTGTTTTTGATGATGATACCCGCGCCGCAGTTGGCGTGTTCCAACAGCGGTATTCGCACGAAGTAACAGGCAAAATGGATATAATGACACAGGTTGACCTTCATAATGCAACAAGGAATATGGAAGTCCTTATTGACAACCAGTACAACAAGGCAATCGAACTTTTGAAATAGTTGACATAAAACGCTATATGTGTTAAAATATTAAGGATAAAAACGAAAGGTACGGCTGCAATGAGTAGGTTTGATGACATAATCGGTCAGGAACTAATAAAAAAATTTTTACTTACCTCAATAGCCCGCGGTAAAGTAAGCCATGCTTATGTTATTGAAGGCGATAAGGGGATGGGTAAAAAGCTTATTGCAAATACCTTTGCCGCTTACCTTGTGTGTGATGATAAATCCTCGTGCGGAGCTTGCGAATCGTGTAAGCTTGCCGCAGGCGGTGCTCATCCGGATATCATAACTGTTTTGCCCGAAAAAAAGCAAATCGGTGTTGATGATATAAGACAAGTCATTAAAAGTATAAGCATAAAACCATATATGGCGGATAAAAAAGTGGTAATAATTCCTGATGCGGATGGCATAACCCAAGAAGCTCAGAATGCCCTTCTTAAAGTGCTTGAAGAACCGCCGGAATATGTTGTTTTTATCATTCTTATCCAGAATGCAGAGCTGCTTCTTGACACAATACAGTCAAGGGTTATGCGGCTTTCGCTTACGCCATATACGGAAGCGGATATAAAAAAAGCGCTTGGCGGCGACAGTGCACTTGTGGCGGCATCTGAAAATAATATCGGAAAAGCTCTTGCACTTTCAGGGGATGAAACATACCTTGAAATAAGGGATAACTGCCTTAAGCAAATTGAAAAGCTTATGAGCTCCAGGCAAATCGTAATATTTGATACAGTAGAATTTT
This sequence comes from Clostridia bacterium, assembly GCA_017502065.1. GTDB lineage: Bacteria > Bacillota > Clostridia > RUG12999 > RUG12999 > RGIG4103. Next base: position 3,039 of record JAFVVU010000294.1, read on the forward strand.
TTGAACAGAACAAAGAAGAAACAGGCAAAATCCTTGATATAATGCTTGGCTTTTTAAGGGATATTGTGTTTATAAAATTAGGGCAAACGGATTTGCTCGGAAATAAAGATAAAACAGAAAGTCTGGTGCGCCTTGCAGAAAAAACGCAGCTTTCGGGCGCATTTAAAATGGCGCAGTATATAACAGAAGCACAGAAAATGCATAGCAGAAATGTTAATTTTAACATTCTCGTAACTGCTTTTGCAAACGGATGCTGGGAGGTACTCAATGGTAGAAATAGTAGGAGTTCGTTTTAAAAAGGTTGGCAAAATATATTATTTTGACCCTTGTAAAACGAAGTTTGAAGAAAGTGAATATGTAATTGTGGAAACACAGCGCGGTATAGAAATCGGAGTTGTTGTTCTTGCAAACCGTCAGGTGGAAGACGGCGAAATTTCCGTTCCGCTTAAACCCGTTATAAGAAAAGCAACGGAAGCGGATTTAAAACAGGAAGAACGCAACGTTCAAAAGGAAAAAGAAGCGTTCTATACAGCACTTGAAAGAATAAAGAAGCATAACCTTGATATGAAGCTTATAGATACAGAATATACCTTTGACGGCGGTAAACTGCTGTTCTACTTTACTGCAGACGGCAGGGTTGATTTCCGTGACCTTGTTAAAGATCTTGCTTCAATTTTCAGAACAAGAATTGAACTTCGTCAGATTGGTGTCCGTGATGAAGCAAAAATGCTTGGCGGACTTGGTGTTTGCGGCAGACGACTTTGCTGTAACAGCTTCCTTGGCGAGTTTATTCCGGTTTCAATCAAAATGGCAAAAGAACAAAGCCTTTCCCTTAACCCGACAAAAATTTCGGGTACATGCGGAAGACTCATGTGTTGCCTTAAATATGAGCAGGACACCTATGATGCGCTTGCAAAAGATTTGCCGGGATATGGCGCTCTTGTAAAAACACCCGACGGTGAAGGCAGTGTTGTTAAGGTGGAAATTCTACAGAAAAAGATTGGCGTAAAGCTTTCGGGAGACCATCCGCCGAAGGAATATTTGGTAGATGAAATCAAAATCCTTAAAAACACCAATAAAAAGGTTGAGGATGTAAGCGCAGATGAGCTTAAAGAGCTTAAAAAGCTCGAAGAAATTTAGTACTTGAAAATTATATTTTATTATGATATAATTCAATAAAGACCAGTCAAGGGGGAGGTGTTTCTAAATGGCATATGTAATTTCAGATCAGTGCATCAGCTGTGGTGCATGTGAAGGAGATTGCCCGGTAGGCTGCATTTCTGCAGGAGATTCCGCATATGTAATCGATAAAGATGCTTGCATCGATTGCGGAACATGCGCAGAAGTTTGCCCTGTAGGCGCACCTGAACAGGAATAATTAATATACAAAAGGCGGTTCTGACCAAAAGGTCAGGACCGTTTTTTTGTTTGTTTTCATATACTGATAGGGGGTGTATATGAAAGTAGGATATATAAAAATAGAGGCATTTTCAAAAGGAACTGCATTGAAAACGGCGCAGTTTCTAAAGAAACTCCGGACAAATAACATAATAATAGACCTTCGCAATAACCCCGGCGGCGCACATGATGAGCTTATGGGACTGTTTAATCTGTTTGCACCGAAAGGTCCGGTACTAAAAGTAAATAACAGTAAAACATATTTTTCGGAAAATAAAACTTTTGGCAGATATAACCTTGTTATTATTGTAAATAAAAACAGTGCAAGTGCGGCAGAAGCCTTTGCCGCAACAATGCAGGAACTGGGCGCAGCAATCATAATAGGGGAAAGAACCTACGGCAAAGGAACATATACCCGTCTTGCGGAAGAAAAAAGGCACGGCGGCATAGTAATATCA
>JAFVVU010000295.1 GCA_017502065.1 Clostridia bacterium
CTGAACCATATGATTATTTCTTTACACAAAACGGTTGGTCAATATGGGGAACAGCATGCTGGAGAAGAACGGCAGAAGGAAGAGAATATCCCTTTGATTACGCCGATAATGAATACATAAAAAGGTGTATTAAAGATAATACAAATGATTTCTGGTATAAAAAAGTTGACGGATATTGTAAAGGACAGCTTGTGGACAATCATATTCCCGGCAGTGAATATTATCATGCGATAAACAGTATTCTTAATCACAGTGTGTGTATAGTTCCTACAAAGAATATGATAAAAAACATAGGAACGGTGGGCGAACATACAAATCTTAATCAGCGTATAAAAGGTGACGGAGAATGTCTGTTCAATATGGAAACATATGAAATAGAGTTTCCGATAAAACACCCGAAATATGTTATTGACGATAAGTATTATGGTAATATTTATGCCAAAAAACTTGGTCAGATAAAGAAACCTATATTTGTAAGAATATATAAAAAGTTCAAACATGGATTTATTTACTTAATTCACGGAGAGCTTTTTGATGCAATAAAACGAAAATTCAGAAAAAGGGAAATAGAAAAGTAAAATGGATGAATCAATAAAAGGAAAAGCTGTATTCGGCTTTATATGGAGGTTTCTGCAAAATGCAGGAACACAGATAATAAGCTTTATAATTTCCATAGTACTTGCAAGGGTACTTATGCCGGAGGACTATGGTCTTGTTGCAATGATAACGGTTTTCACCGGTATCGCAATGGTGTTTATCAATACGGGTTTTTCTTCAGCAATTGTACAAAGGAAAAACTTAACTGATGAAGAAACAAGCACGGTTTTCTATTTCAGTGTTGCTATGGGTATTGCAATCTACGGAATTCTGTACTTCTCGGCTCCGCTTATTGCACAGTTTTACAGTGAACCAAAGCTTGTTCTGATGCTTCGTGTAACAAGTCTTATCGTATTTATCGGCTCGTTATATTCGGTTCCGCAGGCACTTATAAACAGGCGCATGCAGTTTAAAAAAAGCTTTATAGTAAGTCTGTGCGGTGTGCTTACACAGGGCGTTGTTGGTATAACACTTGCGTATTGCGGTTTCGGACCATGGGCTCTTATATACGGAATGCTGGCTAACTATGCGGTGAACGCAATTGTAATGTGGATTGTTGTCTGCTGGACACCAAAGCTTTGTTTTTCGGTAAAAGCTTTCAGTTCAATGTTTCTGTTCAGCCTTAAAATGCTCTTGTCGGGACTGTTTGATGCAATCTTCAACAACATCCGGTCAATAATAATCGGCTGGCAGTACACAAGTGCTGACCTTGCATATTACAATAGAGGATATCAGTTTCCGTCACTTATTATGGCACAGGTGGACAGTGCAATAACAACGGTACTTTTCTCGTCGCTTTCAAAATTTCAGGACGATTGGGAAAGAGGAGTTATGGTGCTTCGCCGTGCAATGAAAACCAGTATGTATGTGTGCCTGCCGCTCATCGCAGGACTTTGTGCAGTTGCACGACCGATGGTTTCACTTCTTCTGACGGATAAATGGCTTCCTTGTGTTGATTACATAAGAATAACGGCAATTTATTGTGCCACCTGGCCGCTTTCGGCACGTCGCCATGCACTTAATTCTCTTGGTAAAAGCGGAACCTCGCTTACGCTTAACATAATGGGAAAAATTATAACTCTTGCAGCTATATTTATTACATACAAACACAGCGTAAAAGCGCTTATAATTGGTACGGTGGTAGCTTCATATCTCGGTCAGATTGTTGCAACGGTTGTTTATGCAAAAACCCTTAAATATTCAGTTGTAAATCAGCTTAAGGATATTCTTCCGAGTGTGGCTCTGTCATCGTTTATGGGTTTTAGTGTATGGTCAATAAGCCTACTTCCGATTGCCGATCTGCCGCTTCTTATTCTGCAGGTGGCAGCAGGTGTGGTGATTTATGTGGCAGTATCAAAACTGTTCAAAATGGATTCCTTCAATTATACACTTAACCTTGCCAAATCTCTTCTAAAGAAAAAAACTCAAGGGTGATATAATGAATATTTTACTTACGTCAATAGGACGAAGAAGTTACTTAATTAAATATTTTCAGGAAACAGACGGGGTTGACAGTGTTCACGTATCAAACTCGGACGAAACGGTTGCATTTCAGTATGCGGATAAAGCGGTTATTTCGCCGGTGATTTATGATGAAAACTATATTCCGTTTCTGGTTGATTATTGTAAAAACAATAACATTGACATTCTTATTTCACTGTTTGATATTGACCTTCCCGTGCTTGCGGCAAATAAAGACAAATTTGAGCAAGCAGGTGTAAAGCTCATAGTATCCGACAGGAAATTTATTGATATATGTAATGATAAATGGAAAACATATGAGTTTCTTAAACAAAACGGACTCAACACACCAAAAACATATCTTAAGCTTGAAGATGTGCTTGCGGCACTTAAGTCGGGTGAAATCTCTTACCCGATAATTATGAAGCCACGTTTCGGCTGCGGTTCTCTCGGCCTGTCAACAGCGGAGGATGAAGAAGCGCTTATGTATTGCTTTAAACGTAACGTAAGGGCAATAACAAAAACATATCTTAAATATGAATCCGATACAGTAGAAGAAAAGATTATATTTCAGGAAAAGCTTGCGGGTCAGGAATACGGAGTTGATATAATAAATGACCTTGACGGAAACTTTCGCTCGGCTGTTGTAAAAAAGAAAATGGCAATGCGTGCCGGTGAAACCGATATTGCGGAAACAGTAAATGAACCGGAGGTCGAGGAAGCGGCGGCGCATCTTGGCAGAGTAACCGGACATATTGCAAATATGGACTGCGATATTTTTCTTGTGGATGGAAAAGCCTATGTGCTTGAAATGAATGCCCGTTTCGGCGGTGGCTATCCGTTCAGTCATATTGCAGGAGTAAATCTGCCGCAGGCAATTATAAACTGGGCAAGCGGAAAAGCTGTGCCGCAGGAAATGCTTACGGCAAAATGCGA
>JAFVVU010000296.1 GCA_017502065.1 Clostridia bacterium
ACATGGTGTTCTTTCAGGTCCGGCTATTCAGCGTCTTGAAGAATCCTGCATCAAAGAAGTTGTAATGCTTGACACAGTACCGCTTAAGAAAAGCAAAATGATTGATAAATTCAAGGTTCTTTCCGTTGCACCTATCTGTGCTGAAGCAATCACAAGAATTTACGGTGATATTCCTGTCAGCCCGCTTTACAACGAAACAACTGACGCAAAAGCACAGGAAGCACTTATTCCTGAACTTGAAGAAAAATAATTATAATTACATACAAAAAAGCCACGGGAGAAATCCTGTGGCTTTTTTGTATGTAAAATGAATTGCCTTGCGGCATGAATTGAAATCCAGAGATTTCATTAATTGAACCTTCGGTTCATGAATTGTGATAACGTACATATGGCAATTCAATTCATGTTGCGTCAAGCAACAATTCATGGCGTAGCCAATTCATGACAACAGCGTTGTCAATTCATTAATTTTTATTGTAAGGCTGAGTCACAAATTGCCCTAAAAAAACGGATATGTGTTTACATATCCGCTATATTTATTTGGTTTTACCCAAGCATCCAGCTGAGCCAGGTTGCGCCTGATGCAACTAAATAATATACAGAAGTTACTGCAGTAGCTGCAATAACAAGACCAATGAGAATAGAGGGGATAGCACGTTTAAGTCTCATGTCAAGGAGCGCCGCAATAAGTGCACCTGTCCATCCGCCTGTTCCCGGCAAGGGAATACCAACAAAAATGGCGAGTCCCCAGAAACTGTATTTAAGAACTTTATCTGATTTGTTCATTGCCCGGGCTTCAATCTTATCAACAAGCTTTTTAAAAGCCGGAATTTTTTTCATCCATTTAAAGATGGGTCTTATAAACAAAAGTATAAACGGCAGTGGAAGAAAATTCCCGAATATCGCAAGAATCCATGCAATAACCGGATGAATTCCCTGAGCAAGTGCATAAGGAATACCGCCACGAAGCTCAATTACCGGCACCATTGATATAAGAAAAGTCCATAATTCGTTACTCATTTAGTCCTCCGTTAATACAGATATGCTTCGGGGTTTACTTTCTTACCGCCTATAATAACTTCAAAATGCAGGTGAGGACCGGTTGAAAGTCCGGTACTGCCGATTGCGGCAATGTGTTCGCCTCGGGCTACCTTCTGACCTACCTGAACATAAATTTTACTGCAATGTGCATACAGGGTGGAACTTCCGTCACCATGGTCAATTATAAGATATTTGCCGTAACCATAGTTGGAATTAACAACTCTTGTAACTTTACCACTTTCAGCGGCAACAATTGCATTTCCCATACCTATTGCAATATCCATTCCGGTATGATTGCTGGGGAATGGGTCGGTTCTGTAACCGAAACGGCAGCTTACATATCCGCCGGCAGGAACAGGCCACTGCATTCTGCCTGAACCGGTATAAGCACCCGAACCGAAAGCACCGGAAGATGCTGCTGCACGGGTTTCTGCTTCCATTTCTGCAACGGCTTTTTCGTATTCTTTCTGATAAGCCGCTTTATCTGCAGTAATTTCATTCATAAGTGCCTGCTGTTTTGAAGCAAGGGAGGAAATTCTGTTTTGTTCGGAAACAATAAGTCCCTTTGCTTCTTTCTGCTCATCCTGCTTAGCAACAATTGCATCTTTTGCGGCAACTTCTTCGCTTTTAAGAGCAGAAATTTCATCTATAATACCTTTATCATGACTTACAATATCATCAATAAGGCTTATTCTCATAAGTAAATCAGAAAAACTTGTAGCACCGAAAAGAACGTCCATATAGCTCATCGGTCCTCTGTGCTGAAGAGCACGAAGACGCTCGGCAAAGCTTTCTTCTTTAACCTCAAGCTGCGCGTTGATTTCATTAATTCTTGCAGTATGGCCATCAATTTCCGACTGCAGTGAATTGATAATGAGGTCAAAATCGTCAATATTTTTCTGAAGGTCATCAATCTGAGCATCGTAGTACAGTTTCTTTTCTTTTGCGGAAGCAAACTGCTTTTCTGACTGCTCAATTTTTTTCTCAAGTTCTCTTTTCTTTTCGGACAAACTTGGTGCACCGAAAACAGTAAAAGAAGATAAAATCAAGGATAAGGCTGTTAAAAAAACAATAATTCTTTTCATTTACGCGCCCTCCTTATATCTCAAGGTACTTACGTACTGAAATCATACTTCCAAGTGCGCCTATTGCAATTCCTGCAATGATAAATACAGAAAGGAAAATACTCGAAAGCTGAGAAAGCGGTGCAAGGTCAAACATTCCGAAAGAGCCTGCCCATCCCTGCCACCAGGAAACAACGCCCTGATATCCGAAATAAGCCGGAATAAACGAAATTATACCGCCTATAAGACCAACAATACCGCCCTCAATTATAAACGGACTTCTTATAAAAGCGTTTGTTGCACCAACGGATTTCATTATTTCAATTTCCTTTTTTCTTGCCATAAGCGTAAGCTTGATGGTATTGGAAATAATAAACACAGCAATAAATGCAAATATTATCATACCGAAAATACTGATATTTCTTGCAATTGAAGTAAATGTGGAAATACCGCCAAGTATATCGGTTCTGTTGGAAACAGATTCAATTCCGGGGATTGCGGCAAGAGCACTTTCAACCGTGCTTGCCTCGCGGATATTTTTAAGTGTTATCTTATACGAAAACTGAAGAGGATTATCATCTTCAAGACCGGCAAGAGCATTGCTGTGGTCAAGCATTTCCTGAAGCGAGGCAAGAGCCTCTTCCTTTGTACAGAATTTTGCATCTGCAATACCGGCAACGCCTTTTATAGAAGGCTCAAGGCTACGCGCGGCTTCTTCTGTATATGACAAATCAACAAAAGCATGAATTTCAAACTGTGATTCAAGCTGATTTGAAATGTACCCGAGGTTAACGCCAAATGCAATGGCAAGTCCAAGCAGAAGCATACAGAAAATAAGCGTGGATACACTTATAATTACCATAAGCTTGTTACGGAATACGCTTGAAAAGGCCTGAGATATGTAATACTTAAACGCCTGTAACATAACTGTAGCCTCCTTGCTGGTCACTTTTAACATAGCCATCTTCTATTGAAATAACACGTTTTTGCATATCATCAACAATGTTCTGCGCATGAGTAACCATAACAACGGTAGTGCCCTGCTTATTGATATGGTCAAGAATAGACATGATTTCCCATGCGGTTTCATTGTCAAGGTTACCGGTAGGCTCGTCCGCAATAATAAGATGTGGAGTATTTGCAAGCGCTCTTGCAATGCCTACGCGCTGCTGTTCGCCGCCCGAAAGCTGATGAGGATAAGACCTTGCTTTTGCAGTAAGGTTAACCATACTTAAAACATCAGGTACTCTGCGGCGGATAGCTTTTTTGGATGCACCGATAACTTCCATTGCAAAGGACACGTTTTCATAAACGGTTTTGTTGGGAAGAAGTCGGAAATCCTGGAAAACAATACCCATACTTCTGCGAAGATAGGGGATTTGCTGTTTTGCCATCTTAGAAATGTCAAACTCTCCGACACGGATGCTTCCGGAGTCGGGGAGTTCTTCACAAGTCATTAATTTAGTTATAGTTGATTTGCCGGCACCGCTTGGTCCGACAATAAAAACAAATTCGCCTTTTTGAATATGAAATGTAGCATCATGAAGAGCTACCACGTTATTATCGGCGTATGTTTTGGTTACGTTCTGAAAAATAATCATTTTAAGGTCAGCCCTTTATTAGAATTTAGTTGCATTGGACTGCAAGTATTTCTGTGCCCGGCGGACACCTGCTCGCTGGTGAAAAGCATGTGCTTCAACTCCTTGTCCGGATACAAGAAAAGCCCCGCCGGGTGTGTC